>CAZTQJ010000034.1:0-8858 GCA_964615615.1 uncultured Acidimicrobiaceae bacterium | reverse complement strand
ACACGGCTCTGAACACTCTTTCCCTACACGACGCTCTTCCGATCTCTTCGGCGTGCAGAGGGCGTAGCACTCGTTGATGAGTTGAGCTCTATTCGCTCGCAACGCTGGCTCGACTGCCCCGCGCCCAGTATTCCGGTTTCCTTCGGCTATGGATTGGCCTCACCAGAACGCTTTCAGTACTACTCGCGCCACTTGGCCGAGGCCTGGAAGAGTCCATTGCTGATGCCCCTTGAGCACGCGACCCATGGAGCACACATTGGGGCAGTAGATGGTTTTTCACAGTTTGTCCGAAGCACAGTGGCATTGAGCCGAGAAGGAGTGATCAGTAATGGCTAATCGTGGAGTAGTAGTTGTCGCCGGTGCAAGTGGATTAATCGGGAAGGCCTTCAGCAATGCACTGCGCAGCCGTGGTCAGCGCGTCGTTGCACTCGTGCGCTCTAGCGCCACCAACACTGACGAACTGCAGTGGGATCCATCTCGTGCCCAACTCGATGAAGCTGCGCTCGAAGCGCTCGGGGAGATTGACGCCATAGTGAACCTCTCGGGTGCCGGCATTGCCGATAGGCGATGGAGTGCAAAGCGCAAGCGCGAGATTCTTGATTCGAGGGTCAATGCCACCCGAACTCTCCTTGAAGCCAGCGCCAAACTCAATAAAGCACCAAAATCCTTCCTCTCAGCCTCTGCCATTGGCTTCTACGGCAACCGGGGAGATGCAGAGCTCGATGAGGAATCACTAGCGGGGGAAGGCTTCCTAGCGGATGTCTGCAAGGCCTGGGAGGCTGAAGCCGAGGCTGCAGACAGCTTGGGCATGCGTCGGATCACGCTTCGTACCGGCATTGTCCTCACGCCCTTGGGTGGGGCATTGGCGAAGCAGCTCCCCCTCTTTCGCGCTGGCCTTGGCGGACGCTTGGCTTCAGGTAAGCAGTGGACGAGCTGGATCAGCCTTGAAGACCAGATTGCTGCCATGACCTTTTTGCTTGACCAAGACGAGACGCAAGGCATCTTCAACCTCACCGCTCCGCAAGCACTTACGAACGCTTCATTCACGTCAAGCTTGGCCCGTCACCTGCACCGACCAGCCATTGCGGTGGTGCCGCGCCTTGCACTCGCTGCTGCTCTCGGTGCCGAGTTGGTAGACGAAATGCTCCTTGCCTCGCAGCGCGTCCTGCCTCACGCTTTACTCAACGCAGGCTTTGCCTTCGCAAGCCCCACGCTCGATGAGGCCCTAACGGCAATGTTCTCGCGCCCCAAGGCTTAAGCATCTCCCTGAACTACGATGTTCAGGCCGGAGGCTTCAACACCCCGACCTTCCCCTTATGAGACTTCAGCCTTCGCTGCGCGCAGCATTCCAAGGAACACTCTTCGCTACGGCTCTCGTCGTGACGGTGACCAGTGGCGCCATCTCGGCAACGGCCCGTAGTCATGCCCCTGTTGCTCCACGGGGAACGGTGACCTGGGCAGAGGCGCCACAAAATCCACCTGACTACATCTTTCCCTTCATCAGCCTTCGCTACCTAAAAGTTTCCACCCTCAATGACTTTCAATACCTTATGTACCGACCCCTCTATTGGTTTGGCAAAGGGCGGGGCACGCAGGTCAATCCCCAGCTTTCTCTAGCCCAGCTTCCGCGCTTTAGTGCTGGCAACACGCTGGTGACCGTGAGCACGAAGGCTTGGCACTGGAGCAATGGAGAGACGGTGGATGCCCGCAGTGTCGTGTTCTGGATGAACATGCTGCGGGCCAATAAGACCAATTGGGCCGACTACGTCCCAGGTGCTTTCCCTGACAATGTGGCCTCGATCAGCATCACCGGTCCCAACACGCTCGATTTTCATCTCACCCGACCCGTAAATCCCCAGTGGTTTCTTGCGAACAATCTTTCCCACATCACCCCCCTGCCTCAGGCCTGGGACATCAGTAGCGATGGCGCAGCCCCAGGTTCGGGTGGATGTTCCTCGGCACGTTTTGATGAGGTGCCGAGCCCCTGTCGCGATGTTTATCGCTACCTTTCCCGCAAGGCTGGATTCGACCCCGAGCACCCCGCGGCGGCCAATAGTGCCTTGGCGAATTACGCCACCGAAGCGCTCTGGCAGATCGTGGACGGACCGTGGCGACTCAGTAAATTTGACGCCGAAGGCCATGTCACCATGACCGCCAATCCCCAGTATTCAGGCAAGCAGCCCCACTTCAAAACCTTCGTTGAAGTACCTTTTGCATCCGCCCAAGAGGAGCTGAGGGCTCTCGCGAACAAGAAGGTCGACGTCGGCTACCTGCCACGCGAAAGCCTCTCCTCGCCAGATTTTGAATCTGGCCGAAATCTGGCATCGCTCAGTGACAGCTATCGACTCCACGCACAGTATCTCTGGTCCATTAATTACGTTCCCTATAACTTCGCCTCGAGCGCTGGCGATGGTGCTACGGCAGCATTGTTCTCGCAGCCCTATATCCGCGAAGCACTGCAGTCGCTGGTCGACCAAGGCGGAATTATCGCCAAGGTATTTCACGGCTACGGGCGACAGACCATCAGTCCCATCCCCTTACTCCCTGGGATTCAGCCCATTTCAGGGGCAGTGCATAAGGCCACCTACCCCTATCGCCCCGTGCATGCGACCAAGCTGCTTGCCAAGCATGGCTGGCGCAAGGTGCAGGGTGTCTTGCGTTGCCAATTTCCGACGCGTTGCGGCCCAGGCATCCCCAAGGGAGCCGCACTGTCACTAAAGATGGATTACGCACAACCTGATCCTTATCTTGCTGAAGTTGTGGCCATGGAGCGCCAGCGTTGGAAGCAGGCAGGCATAGCCGTCACTACTCATGCGAGTTCTTACTCTTCTGTGCTCAACACTGCTGTTCCCTGCAGTGCTGGAGCGAGCTGTCAATGGCAACTCGAGAATTGGGGCAGTGGCTGGGACTTTGGTCCTGACTACTACCCATCCGGCGAGGCCTTCTTGGCAACCGGTGCGGGCTCTAATGTTGGGAGCTTCTCTGATGCAGCCAGTGATCAGTTGATCGCGAGCAGTATCGCTAGTGCCGATCCCCATGCGCTAGGGGCCTACGCCACGCGCATCGCTAAAATTCTTCCTGTGCTTTGGCAACCTCAAGGCGCTTATGCCCTCGTTGAAACCCGCAATGAACTGCGCTCCTCATCGGTCATCACCAATCCGCTAGCCCAGCTCAACCCAGAATCTTGGTACCGCTTCCCCTGAGGCGGGTGCTTTGGCCGAGCGAGGGCTCGAAGATCCTTGGCAACAGGCCTACAAGGTCGAGCAGCTCATGCCACTACTGGCGGTAAGCATCTTTAAGCCAAGGTACTTCATCGAGAAAAGCCCAAGAGGTCCGATGTATAGCCGTAGGGCCATATCCCGCCAGAGCGCGACGATGCTGCGCGCTGGGATAGCCAACATTTGAAGCAAAGCCAAAGGCCGGGAAGGAATCATCCCAGGAACGCATGAGACTGTCGCGGTGTTCCTTGGCAATGATCGAAGCCGCCGCCACAGAGGCACAGAGCGAATCGGCCTTCGCTAGGGAGACTCGCTTTGCGGGAACAGCAGCATGGCTTGACTGCTCAAAGAGCTCTGGGGCGGCCGAAGCCAAAAGGTCCACCGTGCCATCCATGATGAGTGCATCGGGCTTGCAGCTGAGGGCAGCGAGTGCGCGCATGACCGAGGTACGCAAAGCCGCCGAGACGCCGAGCGCATCCACCTCGCGAGAGGAACACGATCCCACCGAAAACTCAATTGCCCAGGCCTCAATGGGCTCGAGTAGCGCAGCGCGACGTTTGCCGCTGAGTTGCTTCGAATCATTAACTCCCAGAGGAGCTTCCCGAGCGGGATCCACCACGACGACCGAAACCGTGAGCGGACCAGCCCAAGCACCTCGGCCAACTTCATCGACACCCGCAACCAAGCTGGCGCCCTCGGCTAACAGTTGACGTTCAAGATCCAAGGTCGGCTTGCTACGCTCCACTAGCTACTCAACTCTCGGCGCAGGACCTTGCCCATGGCATTACGAGGTAGCTGGTCCAAGATCACCACTGCTCTTGGCTGCTTGTGGCGCGAGAGTTCACTTGCGCATAGCGCTTGCACTCTTTCGACACAGCCAGCGCTTTCGGAACTCACGACAAAGGCGACGATTTTTTGACCCAAGTCATTATCGGAAACGCCAAGCACTGCCACCTCAATCACCGATGGCTCTTGACTAATCACCGCTTCAATCTCAGCCGGATAAACATTGAAGCCACCCGTGATGATGAGATCACTACGCCTGCCGTGGAGTTTGACGTAGCCATCAGGCCCGAGCGCAGCGAGGTCTCCTGTAGCGAACCAGTCGCGGTGGTCGAGCGTCGCCGTATTCGCTGCGGCCCAAATCCCTGAGCTCAATGCAGGCGTCTTTACCCAGAGTTCTTCATCGTCGTCAACGCGGATCTCAACACCAGGAAAGGGCAGGCCAATGGCACCGGGGCGCCGCTCTCCATGAAGCGGGTTGGTCACCGTGAGCAAGGTTTCGGTCATGCCGTATCGCTCAAGGGGAACCTGTCCCGATGCCTGCATCACCGCTTCACTCATCGCCTGAGTGAGTGGGGCAGACCCAGAAACCACAAGTCGATAATGCGCAAGGTCACTGGCCAAGCCGGCTTCAAGGAGCCGGTGATACATGGTAGGTACGCCAAAGAACATGCTCGCCCCACGATGCGCAGCCTCTCCAAGCAGTTCTGGCGAGAAGCGGGGAGCCAGCAGGGCTCCACCGCTCGAAGCCAAGGCACCCATAAGGCCAACAACGAGTCCATGGACGTGAAAGAGCGGCAAGCAGAGGAAGAGTTGGTCTTGCTCCCACTCCCAGGATGTAGCCACCATGTTTTGCCCCGCAAGCAGTGAGCGATGGCTATGCACAATGCCTTTGGGCTTGCCCGTCGTTCCCGAGCTGTAGACCACCATGACCGGCTCTTCACCATGGCTTTGATCCAAGGTGCAGGCGACAGGAGCCACAGCGCTGGCGTAGGGAAAGGCCTCGATCTTGGCCGGTAGATCCACGCGCGCTGCTGGTGAACCCACGAGCGCGCAAGGCTGGAAATCATCCAGAATTTCGAAGAGCTCCCTCGCGGGCAAGCCAGGATTGATGGGGCAGATGACACAGCCCAAGCGCAGCAGGGATACCAGCGCCACCAGGGCTTCGCTGTCGCTTGAGGCCACCCAAGCAACCCTGTCGCCTTGGCTGAGGCCAAGAGCCGCAAAAACCCCAGCCCCCCTGCTCGAGCCTTCCAGCATCGCCTCGGTGGACAGGGCCGGAAAGGACGAATCCAGCCAATTCAGGAGTAGTCGAGGCTCCGCTTCCCAATTGGCGACCCAGCCTGCGGTCAGGCCCCCGTGCTCGTCCATTGTCCGCATCTTATGGTCCCTGCTCTGCCCTATCCTCTCTGGACATGCCGAGTAGATCAGTAGCCATTGTTCCCCACACCCACTGGGACCGTGAATGGTATGAACCTTTTCAAACCTTCCGCATGGGCCTCGTTGAGCTTCTGGACAAGCTCATACCCCTCATGGAGGGTGACCCCTCCTACCGACGCTTCATGCTCGACGGCCAAATGGCCGTCGTTGACGACTACCTCGAAGTGCGACCGGAGATGGAGGGCCGACTGCGCGCACTCGCCACTTCGGGGCGCATCACCATGGGTCCTTGGTACATCCTCATGGATGAATTCTTGGTTTCGGGTGAGACCATGATCCGAGATTTGCAGTTAGGCATCGCCAAGGGTGCGGCCTTTGGTGGAGTCATGGACGTGGGCTACCTGCCCGACATGTTTGGTCACGTTGCTCAGATGCCCCAGATTTTGCGCCTCGGTGGTTTCGCCGATGCGGTGCTCTGGCGAGGTGTTCCCTCCCTGGTCGACAAGACGGGCTTCTTCTGGCAGGCCCCCGATGGCAGTCAGGTCAGGGTGGAATATCTGCCCACCGGTTACGGCAATGGAGCCGCCTTGCCTGACAGTGGCAAAGACCTCGTCAAGCGCGTTCGTGATCACAGCGAAGAGATTGGCTCCTTCCTCTTTGATCAGCTCCTCTTGATGAATGGCTCAGATCACCTTCAGCCTCAGCCTTTTCTCGGCCGCATCGTTGAGGAAGCAAATGCCAGCCAGGATGAATTCGATTTCCGCATTAGTTCCCTGCCTGAGTATTTGGCGACCGTCTCCAGCGAAGATCTGCCAACCTGGCGCGGGGAATTACGCAGCGGCTGGCGCGCCAACATGCTCATGGGAGTCACCTCGAACCGTGTCGACGTGAAACTCGCAGCAGCACGAACCGAAGCCGAACTCGAGCGTCGCGCTGAGCCTCTGGCCAGCCTTTTCATGCCTCAGGATCAATGGCCTGCGGCGCTGCTCGACCTTGCCTGGCTTGAGGTGATTAGAAACTCTGCCCATGATTCAATCTGTGCCTGTTCAGTAGACGAAGTAGTGGACGCCGTCCTCCATCGTTTCCACGAAGCGCGACGCATTGCCGAAGGCATCACTGCTCTGGCTCATCGGTCTCTCGCAATATCCATGCGCAACTCTGGCCCCATCGTGATCAATGCCGATCAACGCAAGCGATCAGGAGTCGTCGAATTGCTGCTCACCACAGCAAGCATTGACGAAAGTCGCGTACAGGTCATCAGCGAACGCAGCGAACTTCCGAGCTCGATGACCCTTGACGCAGAGACCATGAAGACCGTACTTTCCATGATTCAAGGAGCAAAACTTGATGATGACGCCTGGGTACAGGCTGTGGAACTCGAAGACCGAGGAGAGCGCCTCTCCCTGAAGATCTCGGTGGGCTCGCATGAAATCCCTCATGTCCCCATCGCCGAAGCAAAGCAGGATCTCTACACCTTGCTTGGGGCGAGACCTGAACTCCTCGTTGATGTCGAGCTCGATCAGCCCCCGATCCGTAGAGTGCTCGCGCGCATGGAGGAAGTTCCCGCCTTTGGTTGGAAGGCTTTTAGTCCAGCAGAGCTTGCACATCCCGCCAAAGCGAACATTATCGATGGTGCTCTGGCGATCACCAATGGCCTCGTCACGGTGGCCGCTAACGCAGAAGATGGAACGTTCTCCATCAACGGGAAGGCGGGTTTCGGAAAATTTGTCGATGGCGGCGACCTGGGTGATTCCTACAACTACTCACCGCCGACCAAAGACTCCCTTGTCGATAGGCCAAGCAAGGTCAGCATTCTGACGGTTGAAGAAGGTCCCGTCCGCGCGACCTTAGAAATCACTTCGCACTATCACTGGCCCGAATTCGTAGACGGCACGAGCCAAGAGCGCTGTGGCGACGTGGAGGCCAGCATCGTGACCAGAGTCTCGGTCATTGCCGATTCGCCCACTGTTGAAGTCCAGAGCAGTGTGCTGAATCAGGCCAGGGACCATCGCCTCAGGATCCACCTGCCCCTTGCCGAGCCCACTGAGCATTCCGATGCTGAGTGTGCCTTTGCCGTGGTCCGTCGAGGCCTCAGCGCCGAGGGTCGCAGCGAAGAGTTTGGTCTACCCACCTTTCCCTCCCGGCGCTTTGTCGCTGCCGGTGGGCTCACCATTGCCCACGAAGGCCTCAATGAGTACGAGCTCGTTGATATCGAAAACGGCAAAGCAAGAAGCTTGGCGCTCACCATGCTGCGCTCCACCGGAATGCTTTCGCGCCTCGGCATGGCCTACAGACCCTTCCCCGCAGGACCCCTCACGCCCGTCGAAGGCCTCCAGATGCTAGGCAAGCAGGTCACGTGTCGCTACACCATAAGTCTTGGGGATGCTGACCCCTGGCTAGCCGCAGCGAACCTGCATGTCCCACTCGAGGTGGCACAGTCCCCCGGTGGCGGAGATCGTGAACCAGAGGGCAGTGCCTTCGCGATGACTGGTGCACAACTTTCATCACTGCGTCGAGTAGCCGGCGGCGGCCTCGAGCTTCGGGTATTTAACCCTACGGATCAAGAGACTGTTGTAGATCTCTTTGGCCGCCATGGTTGGCTCGTTGACCTCCGAGGGGTTGCCACCGAGCCGGTGAAGGCTTCGTTTACGCTGCGTGCACAGGGCATTGCAACGGTCTGGCTGGAGGCTGGCGAGTCGGAGTGAAAAACTCCGCTGCAGTACTCATCCCGGTGAAATCCTTTGCTACGGCAAAGCATCGTCTTCATGACGTCCTGAGCGATGAGCAGCGGGCCAATCTCGCCAAAGAAATGGCGACGACCGTACTGTGTGCCGCAGCGCCGCTTCCAGTCTGGGTTGTCTGCGATGACGAAGAGGTTGCGCAATGGGCCAAAGGTGAAGGTGCATCGGTCGCATGGTCTCCAGGCAGTGGGCTCAACCGTGCCGTTGGCGACGGCGTAAAGCAGCTTGCCGCGGCGGGCTTTGCATGGGTAAGCGTGGTGCATGCCGACCTCCCCAATGCTGAAGCTTTTGGGGATCTTCAGCCCTTTGACGGCATTTCCGTGGTTTCAGATCGCTTCCAAGATGGAACGAATCTGATCCGTCTACCCAGCCATATCGACTTCACGTTTTCCTATGGCCCAGGCTCCTTTCACAGCCATCTCGACATGGCAAGACGACTTGGACTCGAGGTACAGATTCTTGACAGGCCTGATCTTGCACTTGATGTGGACCATCCCGATGACCTCAAAGGCATCCGGACGCAACTATGGGGGCCCGAGGGCCCCCATAGTCGGTAACCGTTCGCTAGGTTCAAAGAACCCAGCTGAGTACTAGCGGCGGCGTGCCGCCTTCTTTGCTGCAGGACGCTTCTTAGCGGCCTTCTTTGCTGCAGGACGCTTCTTAGCGGCCTTCTTTGCTGCCGGACGCTTCTTAGCGGCCTTCTTTGCTGCCGGACGCTTCTTAGCGGCCTTCTTTG
>CAZTQJ010000033.1:0-8889 GCA_964615615.1 uncultured Acidimicrobiaceae bacterium | reverse complement strand
GAGATAGCTTCAGGTGACTGGAGTTCAGACGTGTGCTCTTCCGATCTTCCCACTCTCCATCTATCGCCGCGGCCACATGGCGCACCACCGCGAAGAGTTTGGTCCCCATGAACCAGACATTGCCTTCTATTCCGGCTATCCGTCTCGTCCGCGCGACCTAGCTCGTCGGCTCTTTCGCGATGCGATCGGCATCTCGGGCTACAAAAACCTGCGGACGCTCGTGCAGGCAGCCTTTAAGGCTTCGAGTCGAAAAATCGCCCTGCCCATCATCGGCGTGCAACTCGCACTTTTTGCTGGGCTCTGGTTGGCCAGTGGAGCTTGGTGGGCCTATCCCCTGCTTTGGCTTGCACCGTGGATGACGCAATGGCGTGTGCTCAATCGCCTGCGCGCCATTGCCGAACACGGTGGCATGGGAGCCAGCGATGACAGACGCGCCGCCACGCATCACGTCAAGCAACACTGGCTTGCTCGTGCGTGCTTCGTTCCCTATTGCACGGGTTGGCATCTCGCTCATCACGTGGACATGGCTATTCCGTGGAGGAATCTTCCCAAGTTCAATGACAGGCTCGAAGCCGCTGGCTACATCACGCCAGATATCACCTTCAAGAACTACCCCGCGCTCTGGCGCGCACTCACTGCTGAGCGATAGGACTTAGGCAGTCATGCCACCGTCGACTGGGAGTGCGACTCCCGTCACGGCACTGGCTTCGGGACTCACGAGCCAGCCAATGGCGGCGGCGATCTCTTCTGGCTGGATCACGCGACCTATGGGCTGCTGCGGAATAAAAGCGTCGGTGGTCGTGGCATAGAGCTTGGCTGACTCGATCAGCATTTGCGTCTTTGTCGAACCGGGACAGATGGCATTGGCCGTGACGCCTGTTGCTCCGAGATCTTTCGCAAGGGCGCGAATCAGGCCCACGACGCCGTGCTTTGCCGCAACATAAGAAGCGGCGTAACCAATGGCATCGAGTCCTGCGGCCGAAGAGATGGCCACAAAGCGACCGAGCTTGGGATCTGGGGAAGCCAAGATTTCTGGCAAGCTCGCAAAGGCCAGGTTGGAGACGCCCAGCAGGTTGATCCCAATTGATGCTTCAAACTGTGCGGGATCTTGTTCCCAGAGCGGCATGCCGGCAACCATCACGCCCGCGCAGGCCACCGCCACGGAAATCGAACCATGAGTGGCAACGCAATCGGCCACAATGGCGCGCAGTGCATCCAGGTCGCGCACATCGGCAACGGCTGCATCCACAGCGCCATGGTGCTTCTCCACGAGGGCGGCCAAATCGGCTTCGTTGCCTAAGGCGTAGGGAACGTGATCCACAGATCCAATGCCGTCAATGACGGTGACGCTGAGACCATCGGCCACCAGGCGGTCAACGACGCAGGCACCAATACCTCGTGCCCCACCGGTAACAATTGCGTGTCGGCTCATCGACTCCCCCTTTGCCTTCTCCATTCGACCACATCAGCCAGTACAGAGGAGACAGCAGTATCAAAGTAGTCCCTGCCCCGTTGCGCAGTCGCTGTGCGTGCATCGCCAAGGATGCCGTTGTCGCTCAATGCCTTTAGGGCGCCGCTGGCCAAGCCCGCTTGTAAATCAGCAGCTGAATCCGTATTGCCGGCTTCTAGGGCAGTGGTGTCGACCAGTTCAGGATGCAGCAGCAGCATGATGGAGGTTTCGCTGTCTCCAGCATGAAGATCAGCACCGGGGATCTTGGGCCAGGTCACCAGCACTTCGTCTCCTTCGTAGGCAGCAAGCTTTGCTGCCTTTGCCAGCGCCTCAGCGTTACCGCCATGGGCACTTAAGAGCACCACGCCAGAAAAACTCAGCCGCGCGCTGCGCAGCAGTTCGGTGAGGACTGCAGCAGTCACTTCTGTGCCCAGCGAAAGTGTTCCCGGGAATGCTTGATGCTCACCGGATGCGCCATAGGGCAGGCAGGGGGCCAAAGTCAGATCACCCAGTGCTTCGACAACCGCCGCGCCTAGTGCTTCGGCGATCACGCTATCGGTGCTGAAGGGAAGGTGAGGGCCGTGTTGCTCGGTAGAACCCAAGGGGATAAGCAGATCATTTCCGCTCACCCTTGGCCAAGCCATGCGCGAGAGCGTTGAAGCTCCCGGACTCACCGGACTGAGATCGTGCGTCGTGAGTGATCGACTGAAGATCGAGGCCGGAGAACCACGGGTGCGGCCAAGGCAGCTTCTGCATTGCCCAAGACACATTCGGGATCTGGGCCGTCAAGAGGAAGACCGGTAAAGAGCTTGGCTGCCATGCAACCGCCCTGGCAGGCGTCATAACTTCCACAAGAAGTGCAAGCTCCAGCGCTCTCGGGTTCACGCAGCCCTACAAAGAGTTCAGAGTTCGTCCACACACTCTCGAAGCCACCAGGGTTGCGCACATTGCCCGCCAGGAACTCGTCATGAATCACAAAGGGGCAGGCATAGACGTCACCAACAGGGTCAATCAAACAAACCACGCGACCAGCACCGCAGAGGTTCAAACCATCAAGTGGCGTGTCACCAAGGGCATTGAGGTGGAAGAAGGAGTCACCCGTGAGCACATCACGGTGATCAAGCAGCCAGTGATACAGCGTGCGCTGATCCGCCTGGGTGGGGTGGAGTTGGTCCCAAACATCTACCGCTCGTCCTGATGGACGAAGCCTGGTGAGGCGCAACTGAGCCTTGTAACGATTGGCCAGTGCGTAGAAGTCATCGAGTTGGTGCATCGACGCGCGAGTCGCCACAACAGAAATCTTGAAGCCCTCAAAGCCTGCTGAAGCAAGGTGGTCCATGGCGGCAATGGCCGTGTCGAAGGTCCCCGCGCCGCGGATGGGGTCATTGGTTTTCGCGTCAGCACCATCGAGGCTGATCTGAATATCGAGGTAATCGGTATTACTTAAGCGCACAGCATTGCTTGCGTTAATACGACTTCCATTGGTAGAGAACTTCACGCCAACTTTGCGATCGACACAAACATCAATCAAGTCCATAAAGTCACTGCGAATCATTGGCTCTCCCCCACCAATGTTCACGTAGAAGACCTTCATGGCGGCGAGTTCATCGACGACGCCAACACACTCATCAAAACTCAGTTCCTTGGGGTCACGTCGACCCGAGGAACTGAGGCAATGCACGCAGGCCAGGTTGCATGCATAGGTGAGTTCCCAGGTGATGCAGATGGGGGCCGCAAGGCCAAGTTTGAAACGGTCAACCAGCTTGGGCTGGCCAAGTAGTTCAGCGCTCACGAATCACCTCAGAACGTTCGAGATTGCTGAGCGCAGCCAAGTAGGCGGCTTGCTCAGCACTAGGAATCAGGGACTCGACAGCCTCTTTGGCTGTCGCATGGGATCCGAGGCTGCTCACCAGTTCAACGAGAGGCCGAGACTTTAAGAACACGAGTCGGCGATTGCCGTAGTGGTAGGCAAGAGCCCCAAAGGACTCGTCACGCAAGGCCACCTCGGGGTGAAGTTCCATCGCTCTATTCAGGTCGGTCTGCTCGAGAGCAGCCACGGTAGTAGCCACGGGTTCTAGTAAACCCCGCACATGCCGTCGATGGATACTTCTTCGACGAGGTACTCCTCGAGGATGGCTTCATCAGCCTGAAGCTCTTCGCTGCTCTCGCTTGTCGTGGGATCGCTCACCCTGGCCGCCTCTCGTAGGTGGAACCACCAATTGGCTCCGGCTCCCTATCCTGCCACTCCTCGGGGCTGGCTTAAGGACAATCCTTGTGCAGGCGGAAATTTGAGATTTTGAGACGATCTCTTGCACTCGCCAAGGGTCGGGGAAGCGGCCCTTGGCTCAGCGGCCTGTACCTGCCTGTAAGACTGAAGCGCACTATGCCCTCCGAGCTCGCACCCTCAGGAAAAGCCGCCTGGCTTCCCGCGGGAACGCAGTTGGAGGGAAGTCGCGAACTTCGCGGACCCGATAGGCATCGCGCTCTCGTTGGAGGTGACCCGAGAAGCCTCTTGAGGCTTTCATCTCAAGGCGCCGGGCTTCTTGAAGGGTGGCTCGAGGGAGAGCCCTTAGAGGCGCAAAGCAGTGGCAATGCCCTCGCCAGAGCCCTCGTTGACCGCGGCATGCTTAAAGCAAAATTCACCCAGCTGCCTTCGCAGAGTCTTGCCGTAGTTATTCCCGTAAAGGATCGTGTTGAACTGCTCGAGGGGCTCTTAGCTTCACTCGCTGGTCTCGAAGTCGTCGTGGTCGACGATGGCAGTGCAGATCCCGCGGCCATACAAAAACTTGCTGAGGCTCATGGGGCCAGCGTGATCCGTCGAGAGCTATCTGGCGGACCCGCTGCCGCGCGAAATGCCGGGATCAAGGCCACGGATTCCGAGCTCATTGCCTTCATTGACTCCGATGTCGAAACCAGTAGCGAGTCCATCTTGGCCCTCCTGCCGGCCTTTCATGATCCACGCCTAGGGGCCATTGCTCCTCGCGTAAAGGTGGCCGCCACAGTGGATGAGGCTGCCCAGCGCTACGACAGCTTCAGTTCTCCCCTTGACCTTGGTGAGCGAAGCGGCATCGTAAGAGCTGGCAACAAGGTCGCCTATGTGCCAAGCGCTGCCTTGGTCCTCAGACGATCAGCCATCCCTGAGGGCTTTGATGAAGCGCTTCGATTTGGTGAGGATGTCGATCTCCTTTGGAGAATGGCGCAAGCTTCTTGGCTGATGCTCTATGACGCCGAGATCAGTGTGACCCACCCCGCGCGCGCCAACTGGCAGGAGCTCTTACGCCAGCGCTATGACTACGGCAGCAGCGCCGCCGCACTTGCTGAGCGACACCCCGATGCCATGCCTGCAATCAGACTGCACCCCATCGTTGCTTGCATCGGCGGCCTGGTGTTCTTGAAGCGGCCCAAAAGCGCTGCCGTCGTGTTGCTTGCCACCGTGGTTTCGGTGACCGCAGAACTTCGAGGAGCCGTGGATCAGCCTTTCGTTGAAGCCCTCGATACGGTTATCCCTGGAACGCTCTCGGGGATTGAGGCCACGGCGAGAACGGTCCTGCGATCCCTTGGACCCGCAGTGCTTCTCAGTGCGATCTTCACCAAGCAATCACGGCGGGCCTTAGTCATGTTGCTCCTTGCCGGACATGCAAGGCGGGCGCTTCGCCACAGCGAGAGCCTCTCGCCAGCTACGACCCTTGCTGCCTCCTTGGCCGATGACCTCGCCTATGCATCTGGCGTATTACGCAGCAGTGCCCGGGCCAAATCAGCCCGGGCACTGCGTATAGAAATTGTTGAAGGCTGGATCAGCCGTCGGAGATCTTTACGATCCCACGAACGTTGAGTCCGTGTTCGAGGTCTTCATAGCCCTGCTGAACGCCATCGAGGTCGTACTCGCGAGTGATGATCTCATCAATCTTGAGGTCACCCTTCTCGAAGAGTGAGAGCAGACGAGGAACTTGGTTGCGGGGACTGGCTGAACCAAAGACGGTGCCAAGCAGTGCCTGGTTGAACATCGCGAAGTTGAAGAGGTTCAGGTCAATCGTTCCCTGGTCGAAGGGGGCAATTGAGGTGACGACGATGCGTGCATCCTTGCCACCAATCTGCTGAGCCTTGCCGGTGAACTCGGCGGTCAGGCGACCAGGGGTAAGAACCACCACGTCAGCCATACGGCCCTGGGTGATCTGGGCTACTTCGAATACCGCTTCATCGAGTGAGGAGTAGGCATGCGTTGCACCAACCTCAAGCGCCTTGCTGCGCTTGAGTTCAACGGGGTCAACGGCGATCACGGCGCGAGCGCCGGCGATACGTGCACCCTGGATGGCGCCAGAACCGACACCACCGCAACCAACAACCACGACAACTTCACCCGGGACGGTCTTTGCGCGGTCTACGACGGAACCAAAGCCGGTGGAGATGCCACAGCTGATGAGGGCCGCAGCCTTCAAGTTGGCCTCGGGGCTGATCTTGACGAGGCTGGCCTCGTTCACGACGAGGGTCTCGGAGAAGGTGCCGAGCTGAGCCATGCGGTTCAGGTTCTCGCCGCCGAGGTGGTGGCGCCAGGTGAAGTCCGACATCATCGGACCTGCGAGGGTGAACATGCCCATGTCGCAGAGGTGCTGGCGACCCGAAGCGCAGTAGAAGCAGGTTCCACATGCGGGGATGAAGGCAACGGCAACCTTGTCGCCGGGAGCCAGAGTGCTTACGTTGTCGCCAACCGACTCGACAATGCCTGAACCTTCGTGGCCACCCACGATGGGGTACATGGAGTCCACACCGAAGGCCTGAAGGGTTTCTAGGGGTGCGGAAATCTCACCGGTGCGCAGGTGCTCATCGGAGTGGCACATGCCAGACCAGACCATACGGACTTTGACTTCACCGGCATGTGGTTCGTCAATGTCGATCTCTTCGATCTTCCAAGGCTCATTGACACCAAAACAAATCGCTGCGCGGCTTTTCATTGCTTACCCCCTGTAGTCGTTCCGTGGGCAACGGTAGGCGTTGGAACGGTCTGAGGCAAGGTGCCTACATGCGCTCCGGTGCGCCTATACCCAAAAGAGCCAAACCGCAGCGCAAATTCCGAGCCGTCAGCTCGGCCAAAGCCAGGCGAGAAGCGCGGATGGCCTCGTCCTCAGCCCGCAAAACCGGGCAGGATTCATAGAAACTCGTAAAGCGCTGGGCTAGGTCAAACAGATAGTGGGCCAACTTCGAAGGCGAGTAGCTCTCCAGGGCTCCCTCGAGGGCGTCTCCAAATCCGGTGAGAGCAAAGGCCAAGGCCCGCTCGGCTGGCTCAACAATGCTCACCGAGCTCGCAGGATGCGAACCCTGATCAGCGGCGCGAGCGATCAAAGAACAGATCCTCGCGTGCGCATATTGCAGGTAGGGGCCCGTATAGCCTTCAAAGGTGAGCATGCGATCCCAATCGAAGACATAGTCCTTGACGCGATCGGTTGAAAGGTCAGCCCACTTCACTGCACCTATGCCCACCGAGGCGGCAACGATCTGGGTTTGATCCCCGTGGTCCAGGCTGCGATCAGCCATGGCGGCCAGCGCACGGCGCTCGCCTTCTTCAAGCAGATCAACGAGCTTTACCGTCCCACCTTCACGGGTGCGAAATACCTTGCGGTCGGGACCAAGCACAGAACCAAAGGCCACGTGGACTGCCTTGGTTCCTTCGGGCAACCAGCCCGCCATCTTCGCCACCGCAAAGCACATGGCAAAGTGCTGCGCTTGGGGAGCACCGACGACGTAGAGGATCTCATCGGCATGCAGATCGGCCACCCGATTACGAATGGCCGCTAGGTCGGTAGCGGCATAGCCATAACCGCCATCAGACTTCTGCACGATGAGGGGAAGTGCTTCCCCTTCACGGTTGGCAAATCCTTCAGGGAAGACGCAACGCGCACCATCAGAATCCACCAAGAGACCGGCAGCATCCAGATCAGCTACCACCGCATCAAGCAGATCGTTGTAGCTGCTCTCCCCCGCGACGTCATCAGGCCTTAAGAGCACATCCAACTTTTCGTAGACGGTGGCGAAATAACGCACCGAGGTTGCGACCAGCAGCGACCAGAGGCGAAGGGTCTCTTGGTCGCCACCTTGGAGCAAGACCACCCTGGCGCGCGAACGTTCTTGGAAGTCCTCGCTGGCATCGAACTGTCCCCGGGCTGCGCGATAAAAGCTATCGAGGTCCCCCACGCTGAGTTCTTCGGTGGCTGCTTCTTCGCCAAGGTCCAAGAGATGTTCGATCAACATGCCAAAGGGAGTGCCCCAATCACCTAGGTGATTGCGACGGATGACCTCGTGACCGCAGAATTCGAGCATGCGACAGATGGCATCGCCGATCACCGTGGAGCGAAGGTGACCGACGTGCATTTCTTTAGCCACGTTGGGAGCCGAGTAGTCCACCACCACTCTGCGGGGGCTGGTGCTCGCCACAACGCCAAGGGTCGGCGACTCGACCATGGTCTGGATGCTCGCGCTGAGCGCTTCAGGGCTGACCACCAGATTCAAAAAACCCGGGCCACTGACTTCAACGCCCGCAAGACCCTTGAGGTCTAAGCCAGCGACCAATTCATCGGCAAGCTCACGGGGTTTGCGACCAAGCCGCTTCGCCAGCGGAAGCACGCCATTGGCCTGATAGTCACCGTGATCAGAGGATGCGAGGATGGGATCGGCACCGGGCTCAAAGGCATCAAAGCCCGATTGCAGTGCCGCAATCAGATCGGTAGTTAGCGACATGAGACCCTGCTCGCTAGCAACACGCGCAGCCGCCGCCACAACCCATGGCAGGAGCTGAAGGCATGGCGCTGCTCCCTGCGCCGGGAGCGGCAAAGCCTGTTGCGGCAAAAACGGGCAGAAGGCGACGGGCTCCTACATGGCCTTGGGGACAGCTAGCCGGCTGGTCGGCATCAGCCATCGATCGCTTCTCTTCGAAGACGATTTCACAGGTGCTACAGCGGTAGTCATAACGAGCCATGCCTTAATCGTAGCCAGCGTGCGTAAGAGGCTGGCTGAGGTAGTAAAACGGATGTATGCCTTCTAGCCCCCACCCCAACTCCTTTGGTGCCGCCAGCTCGATAGAAGTCGACGGCAGCACTTACGAAATCTTCTCGCTTTCTGCCCCAGGCCTTGACGCCACGGCCGTGGCCAAGTTGCCCTTTTCCATCAAAATCCTGCTCGAGAACATGCTGCGCCATGAAGACGGCGTGAAGGTTGCCGCCGCTGAGATTGAGGCAGTTTCACGCTGGGCGGATGAGCCCAGCTCCCATGGATCAGGCGGATCCGCCGAACGCGAGATCGCATTCAGCCCTGAGCGCGTCCTCATGCAGGACTTCACCGGCGTGCCAGCCGTGGTGGACCTTGCGGCCATGCGTGATGCCATTGTGGAACTCGGTGGCGACCCAGCCAAGAGATCGGAAGAGCACACGTCTGAACTCCAGTCACCTGAA
>CAZTQJ010000032.1:0-8904 GCA_964615615.1 uncultured Acidimicrobiaceae bacterium | reverse complement strand
CTCTTGAAGGTGACCTAGACTCTGTCATGGGATTAAGAATGGCACGCTCGGCCGCAGAAGCTGTCTCGGCCATCAGCGAGGCCACGGGGATATTGGACCTCAATCCCAATGAATCACTCTTGCTTAATGCGCTCTTCGCCAAACTCTCGGGCATAGGCCCCAACTGAGGATTCCCCGGGCTTGCGATAACCTGAGGAACCTGCCTGGGTAGCTCAGTTGGTAGAGCAACGCACTCGTAATGCGTAGGTCAGGGGTTCGAATCCCCTCTCAGGCTCCAGCTCCATTCCCACTTACGATGTTCTGGTGGACGTAGTTAGAGAGCACAAAGACTCAGCGAAAGTCTCCTATCCCCATATTCAAGGACTTCGGGGAATCGCCGTAGCGCTGGTTCTGGCCTACCACCTTGGTTCATCCTTGGTTCCCGGTGGCTTTGTTGGCGTTGATGTCTTCTTTGCAATTTCGGGATTCATTATTGTCTCCCTCCTCCTTCGTGAACATGAGCAGACGGGGAGTTTGCGCCTTGTGGCCTTTTATGCGCGCCGAGCTCGCCGACTCTTGCCTGCGGCCAGCCTCGTGGCGCTCGCCACGGTGGTGGCTTCCTATGCCTGTTTGGGTTTCCTCGCAGGGAATCGGATTGCAAATGATGCTCGGTGGAGTTCTGTGTTCCTTGCTAATTACCATTTCTATTGGGCTGGAACGAGTTACTTCAATGCCACTGACCCCACGTCACCGCTGCTCCACTATTGGTCACTCGGCGTCGAGGAACAGTTCTACATTTTGGTCCCAAGCCTGGTGCTTGTTGCTGGCTTTTTAGTGATGGCCAAGCGACGCCTCAATCTGCGACTGAGCTTGGGGTTTGCCTTCGTGATTCTTGGATTAGCCTCACTCACGCTATCCCTGCTTCGCTCGGCGAGCGCCCCTTCCTACGCGTATTTTCTTCCCTATACGAGGGCATGGGAACTCTGTGCTGGGGCCCTTCTGGCTCTCGTATTCCCTCGTGTTTCGGTCTCGCGCAGGCTTGGCCTGATCCTGTCCTGGCTGGGCTTAGGTCTCATTGCTTACGCGGCACTGGGCTTTAACGGATCGACAAGTTATCCCGGCCTTGCGGCACTGCTTCCCGTTATGGGCGCCTTGTTCGTCATTACGGCTGGCAAGGACTCACCCAGAATCGGAGTCCTTCGTTTACTTTCGAGTCGGCCAGCGAACTTTCTGGGTGATCGTTCCTACTCGCTCTATCTCTGGAGTTTCCCTGTTGTCATCTTGAGTAGTGAAGCGCTAGCACGCCGCCTCAGCCATCTCGAGCAAGCGCTCTTGCTGCTCCCCATCTTGGTGTTAGCTACTGCGAGCTACGCCTTGGTGGAAAATCCTCTTCGGAACTCACGCTGGCTGCGCGCAAGAACTTGGCGAAGCCTCGGGCTTGCCAGCCTCTTGATTGGTGGAGTGCTCTCGTTGAGTTCCTTGGCTATCGCGCTGCATCCTGGCCCCAGCGCTCCTAGGGCTTTGAGTCCAGCACCGCCGAACACGCAGGCCCTGCAGCTCGTTTTATCTTCTGCGGCGCAGATGCAGCGATTGCCGGCTCACCTGGCTCCGCCACTCAGCAAGCTCGGGACCATTAGTGAAAGCTTCCTCGATCCCGCACTTTCCGGGGCATGCCTAGCTCCTCGTGAGGCTGAATCAGCGCCAGCCTGTCTCTCCGGAGATCTGAGGGCTTCAGGAACAGTGCTCTTAGTTGGTGATTCCTACGCTGCCATGTGGTCATCGGCGATGTCGGAAGTTGCCACTGCTCACCACCTTCGCCTCGTCACGCTTTCAAAACTTGCCTGCCCACCTTGGGCAAGTCCGGGCGGTGGTGACCTCAGCCATGGGGATCCGCATTGTGCTCCGTGGAGACTAAATACGATCGCGAGAATCAACGCGCTAAGGCCTGAACTAGTCGTCGTGGCTAACGCTCGAGGTGACTTGCGTGCTCCCGAGTATCGACGCAATGTCGCCAATCTGGCAGGTATGAACAGCTTCCTGCGGGCGATTCGTCCGTCGGGAGCAAAGGTCGCGATACTCGGTGATAGCCCCGTTTACTCAACGGGCTGGACTGGCAGCCCGCCGCCAGATTGCCTTGCACAATTTGCTGATCAATTGCAGCGTTGCAGTATGACGAGGAGTCACGTAGACCACGTAAATGAGCAATATCGACTCATGTTGGAGAAGGCGGCATTGAAGAACGGGGCAAGCTATATCAAGGTGATCGACTTAATCTGTGCCCAAGATCGATGTCCGGTCGTTGTTGCACAACGCCCAGTGTATTTCAACCGTTCGCACATTACCTCGGAGTTTTCTCGCTACCTCGGCCCCAGTCTTGGGGAGCGACTCGCTCCGCTGCTTACTCAGCGATAAGGCTTTGAACCGCTTGACCGAAGACTTCGGAGCGGTGCAGCCAGTTGCTGAACTGCGAAAAGCTGGGGGCTGCGGGGGAGAGCAGCACTACTCCGCCTTCTGCTTGAGCCCAGGCAAAGGCCTCGGGAACAGCGGCTTCAATGCTGTCGTAGAGCTCGACGCTGACCAGCGGATTCTTGAAAGCGCTAATGAGTCCGCCAATGGCGGGACCATTATCCGGAAGACAGAGTACGAGGCTGTCACGGCTGCGTGCAGCAATTGCCGCAGCCAGTGCTTGGTAGTCGATGCCTCGGTCAAAGCCACCAATCAGCATGGCGACACGTTCAGTTTCGAGCGCGCTGAGGGCAGCGATGCTTGGGAGAACATTGGTGGCAAGGCTGTCATCAATAAAGCGAACCCCGTCGTGGAGGGCGATTTCCGTGAAGCGTCCCGGGAGGGGGTGAAATTCTTCAGCCAGATCTGCGAGGGCTTCGCTAGCTATGGGGGAGCCGATAAGGCATTCGACGATGGCAAGGGCGAGTGCAGCGTTGGCTTGGTTGTGCTGACCGGTGAGCCCAAGACGACCCGCAAGGCCCCTGTCGTCAGCATCGACCAAGCTCGCCGTGACCCCCATAGCTTCTAGAGCAGTGCGCAAACCATGATCCTCGGCACTGATGAGCACGGTCTCTACTCCTGGCAGGCTGGCCAAGGAGAGCTTGTCTGCCTGGTAGCGCTCGGGTGAACCATGCCAGTCGACATGGTCGACTCCTAGCGAAGTGATGGCGACAATGCGAGGAGCTGTGGCAAGGTCAGTGATCTGAAAGCTGGAGAGTTCGAGAACGATGAATTCGGATGCCTCATTTCGGATGGGGTCATAAGGGGTCTCGCCAAGATTTCCTCCGAGCAGCACATCGTGGCCAAGGCGACGAAGGAGATGGCCGACGAGATGGGTGGTGGTGGACTTGCCCTTTGTGCCAGTAATGGCTGCAATATTTGAAGCATCCAACTCAGCAAGGGTGAGTCCCATGCCGCCTAGGACAGGGATGCCTGCGGCGACGAGGCTTTGGATTTCGGGCCGATAACGCGAAACACCGGGTGACTTCAAGACGAACTCGCAGCCCTGAAGCAAGGCAAGGCCACCTTCAGCGATAAGCGTTACTTCGTGATCTCCGACGGGGCCACTTGGCTGGTCATCGACAAGGAGGACTTCCGCACCAAGTGCGGTGAGGCGCTGAAGCATGGCAAGACCTTCGACCCCGACTCCCCAGAGGCCCACTCGCCTACCGGCGAGGTCAGCCCAGGTCAGCGGCGTCGATGAAGCCACGATGTATTCCCTGCGGTCCAGAAGGATGGAGAAGCTGATTGAGTTCTTCGGCTGATCGTGGAGGAACCCGGGTGGCCAAAGCTTGCAAAGTAGTACAGGAAGATCGGTCTTCGCGGTCTGCGGCCAAGATGACCGCCGCGATGCATTCATCGAGGTCACCCACGCATTCCAGGGGTTTGTGCTGATCTCCAAGACCCACCAAGCTTTCAAACTGCTCGAGCATCTGAGGGTTTTCTAGGGGCTCGGCACCATCGAAGATGGCGGAGAGTTCTGCTGGGCTGAGGAAAGGAGCGAGGATGAGATCGATGAAGGCGCATTTGTCGCAGACCCCGCACCAGGCTTCCATCCTGCGACTGGGATCCAAAGTGAAGGAGCGGTTGCAACTGCGGAAGTAGGGATGAAAGGCGCGGAGCTTGGCAAAGCGCTGGGCCACCCAGAGTTCAGAACAGGGTCGAAGGAGTGAGAAGTAGCCAACCGAGGGAACTCGCTGGCTAAGGACTTTTGCGAAGGCCTGCTCAAAGGCCCAGGACTTGGACCACTGGTGATTCACTTCGCGACCTTCGATGAGGGCTGGGACTGAAGCAGAGCGTTCATTGGACATCACGACGGGACCGCGATCATGCGCCGCCGCTACCAAGACCGCGATGGCTGAAACAATCGCGGTAACGGGAACGTGGCCATTGAGATAACCGCGGTCAATGCCATCGAGCAGCTTGGGGTCAATTTCCCGCCAGGCGCGCAGCACTTCGAGCTCGGTCACGCCAGCCGCCGCTTCTATGGCTGCAAAACGGTCGCCGGGTCGGCTCACCACGAAGAGTGCAGGATCGTCATCTGCAATGAGGGCAACATCCACACTGACAATGGAATCGATACCTCCGCCAAAAGGCACCAGCGCTCCGCGAGTGGCCAGGGCTACCTGGGCTTGCGGATCATCTTCGATGGTCGCACGAAGCTCCAGATTGCCGAGCTCAAGCCCATTGACATAAGCGAACTCGGCGAGCCCATCACGGTAGAGCTGGGTGAGGAGATCACCTTCCGCTTCGCTGAGGCTGTGCTCGCCGAAGTCAATCACGGGAGGGGCCTGGGTCTTGAAGTAGGAAACACCTGCGAGTAAGAATAGAAGCCGTGCCGCTTGTTGTGCTGCTTCGCTGGAGAGATCTCCGCCGCCTTCAAGTCCGACGATCTCGGTGAAGGCCTCCCCATCAAGTTCATAGGAGCAGCTGACCCGCCCCTCGATCGCATCGACAGACCAGCCAACGTAAGTGAAGCGTGAGGGCGCCCCCGAGTGCTCGATCATGGTGACGAGAACCCCATGTTAGGACGGTAAAGACGCTGGCTTGGGCTGGCCGAGAACCGCGAGGAGTGCGAGCCTGCCACAGGGCCGATTTTCCCTATCGGAGAAGAAGGGCCCTGGACCCCCCGTGGCTATTGCGGGTCGGCTGATTGAGGCTTCCAGGAGACCGAGTTCCTGGAGCTGGGCCACCACAAAAGCAGCACAATCTGCGCGTGCTTTGCCCTGAGAGCGATCTATGGCCCCTGCCGGCATCTCGGCAACACTCGCCATGAGTGCACTCACGACTTCTTCACCGACCTCATAGTGATTTTGCTTCACGGATGGCCCAAGGCCGGCAAGCAATTGAGCAGGCTTGGCGCCAAGACCAATCATGCGCTCGACAGCTGCAGCGAGGATTCCTGATCCGCCGGCGCCAGCGATACCCCGCCAGCCAGCATGCACAACGCCCAAGACCTCGGCAACGGGGTCAAACAGCAGAATAGGCACACAATCGGCGCTCTGAATTGCCAGGACGAGGCCAGGCTCCTTGGTCACCAAAGCGTCACAATCTCCTATGGCACTGAGGAGATCAGTGGAACCTCGTCCTCGGTCGCTCCCGTCTACCACCACGGCGTTGGAGGAATGTGTCTGCTCTGCGACCACGAGGTCGGCGCAGTCGCTACCGAAATCCAAGAGAGCCTGCTGGCGGTTTTCGATCACCCGCTTTGGATCATCGCCAACATGAAGGCCAAAGTTCAAACTCGTGAAAGCACCCTGTGAACTTCCACCAAAACGAGTCGTCACCGCTGCACGCAGTGGGAGCGATCCCGTGACAAAGTGCCAAAGCGAAGCTTCATCCGCTGAACTGCGCAGCTCGAGAGTCATGGGCGACAGCTTGAGCAAATACCGGTGAGTTCAAGAACATGGGCAACATCGCTGAATCCCTCTTGTTCTGCGAGCTGATGACTTAAGTGCTCCATCTCCGGGGCGTCGAGTTCGACACTCTTGCCACAACTCCTACAAACCAGATGGTGGTGATGGGAGTTTGAGCCACAGCGGCGGTAGAGAAACTCACCTGACTCGCTGCGCACCACATCAACGAGCTGCTCGCTTGCTAATTGCTTGAGCTGTCCGTAGACGGTGGCGAGGCCCACGGTTTCTCCAGCAGCGAGGAGTTGAACATGGAGTTCACGGGCGGAGAGGAAGGACTTTGCCTCACTCAAAGCTTGCCCAAGGGCGCGTTTTTGCCGGGTCATACGGGTCTGGGCCACCCCTTAAGTGTAATCGTTCTAGTTATGGTTATGCTTGACCCTATGACTCGGGTCCCAAACAAGCTGCTTCCCCTCATCTTGGGTGCCCTGATCTTGGCCGGCTGCAGTAGTCCGGGCAATGGGCCAAGTTCACCTTCAAGTCTCCCAACACGACCAGATCACCCCATTTCGGTAGTCGCGGCTGAGAACAGTTGGGGCTCGATTGCCAGCTTGCTCGGCGGTGATCGTGTTGAGGTGCATTCCCTTATTCAGGATCCCAATGTGGACCCGCATGAGTATGAGGCGACACCGGCCGATGCGCGATTGGTCGCTAACGCTCAATTGGTCGTGAATAACGGTGGTGGCTACGACGCCTGGATGCAACAACTACTCTCACCCGGAGCGAGGGTGCCCCAGCACCTCGTGACCGCTGCAGTGCTCGTCCCTTCGGCCGCGGCTGCGAATCCCCACCTCTTTGCATCTCCTGGAGTCGTAGCGCTCATGATTAATCAGATCACGGCGACCTTGGAAGTGATCGATCCTGCCTCGCGTTCCTATTTTAAAAAGCGCGAGGCCTTAGTGATGGCGGACTGGAAGCGCTGGGATGAAGCACTGCTTGCCATCGCCGCTAGACACCGTGCGAGCCCCGTGGGCGCAACCGAGACCATGGCCCTACCCATGCTCGCGAGAGCGAGTCTGCAGGTCATTACGGCTCAGTCCTTTATGCATGCGATCTCGCAGGGTATAGAGCCTGCTCCCCAGGACCTGGCAAACTTTAATTACGTCATTGACCATCATCGAATAAATGTTTTGGTGACCAATAGCCAAACGGTGACACCGCTGACTGCTGGGCTGGTGAGTCGAGCTCAAGCGGCCGGCATTCCCGTGCTTTCTGTAGTGGAGATTCTTCCTCCGGGTAAGTCTTTCTTCCAGCTTGTAGATGCTGAAGCGGCGGCATTGGCTCAGGCTTTGGACTCCGCGAGCCCATGAATGAAAGCCCCTGCATAGAGCTCCAAGGAGCAGCGGTAAGCCGTGGATCACGGGTGGTGTGGTCTGACGTCGACCTCCAAATCCCCCATGGTGCCGTTGTCGGTGTCCTAGGCCCCAATGGTGCAGGGAAGTCCACCTTGTTGGAAGTAGTGCTTGGTTCCCTGGCACTCTCGGCTGGCTCAGCGCGCGTCTTTGGCGCGCCTCCCGGCAGCCGAGGCCTTGAGGTGGGTTACGTCCCGCAGTCTCGCGATGTGAGTACGGCAAGTGGTGTTCGTGGTTTTGATGTGGTTGCCCTAGGGGTAGACGGCCACCGACTGGGTTTTGCGCTG
Organism: uncultured Acidimicrobiaceae bacterium; assembly: GCA_964615615.1. Taxonomy (GTDB): domain Bacteria; phylum Actinomycetota; class Acidimicrobiia; order Acidimicrobiales; family RAAP-2; genus CAZTQJ01. The sequence goes on along the minus strand of CAZTQJ010000032.1, from coordinate 1,368 downwards.
AGTGCCAAGTCGCGCAAAGCCAGAGCCGAGCGTGTAGGCGATGCCCTCGATGCGGTTGATGGAAGCGCCCTGGCCAAACGGCGCCTGGGTCAGCTCAGTGGCGGAGAGCGTCAGCGACTGCTGCTCGCTCAGGCGCTCGTGTCCCAGCCCCATCTCCTGCTCTTAGATGAACCCTTTGCCAATCTGGATGTTCGCCAACAATCGGAGATGGCGAGCCTGGTAGCTCGGATTGCGAGCGAACGAGCAATGACGGTCTTGATTGTCGCCCACGACGTAAACCCACTTCGAGACGCTTTAGATCTTGTCTGTTATGTTGCCGGAGGCACCATGGCGATTGGTAAGCCCGACGAGGTCATCACGACGGAAAAACTCTCGGCCCTCTACGGTGCAGCGGTCGAAGTTCTTGAAGATGCCAGTGGGCGTCGCTTCGTGGTGGGGCTTGATGAGGAAATCGCTCATCCGCACGGACACGGGCACTGATGATGTTTTCCTATGCTTTTATGCAGCACGCCTTTTTGGCAGGCACGGCCGTTGCGCTGGTCGCCGGTGCGGTGGGATGGATGGTCGTGTTGCGACGGAGTGCCTTTGCTGCGCACGCACTCAGTCACATTGGCTTTGCCGGTGCGGCTGGAGCCAGTCTTCTCGGCGTGCTGCCGTTGTGGGGCCTCTTGGCTTTCTGCCTCGGTGGAGCTGGCTTTATTGGAGCTTTGGGTGAACGTAGTGATGATCGAGACAGTGTCATTGGTATTGTGCTTGCCATGGCGCTGGGCTTTGGTGTGCTCTTTATCTCGCTGTACAGCGGAAACGCTTCGACGGCCTACTCCATCCTTTTTGGTGAGATTCTTGGCGTGAGCATGGGGGATGTGGGAGTGACCATCGGGGTAAGCCTGTTGTCCCTCGTGGCCTTAGCCACCTTGTGGCGGCCTTTGCTCTTTGCCTCGGTTGATCGCTCTGTAGCTAAGGCAAGGGGAGTGAAGGTCGGACTCGTCTCCGTGGCTTTCATGGTCTTGCTTGCTTTTGCGATCGCCATCAGTGTTCAAGTCGTCGGCGTGCTCTTGATTTTTGCGCTCTTGGTGACTCCGGCCGCCACTGCACAACTCTTGACGGCGAGGCCACTCATGGGTGTTGCAGCCTCAATTGGCTTTGCGCTGCTGGCGGTTGAGGCTGGCCTAACGCTCGGTTACCAATTCGGCTATCCGGTGAGTTTTTGGATCACGCTGATTGCCACCACGAACTACGCGCTCTCACGCCTCTACGTTCATCTCCGTATTCGCCACTCGGCAAACTCGCGAAGGGTGAATTAACCGAAGAGTTTGCCGTAGTCAGCACCACGTCGCAGGTGGTGACCACCATCGACGGCAAGTTGCT
>CAZTQJ010000031.1:0-9076 GCA_964615615.1 uncultured Acidimicrobiaceae bacterium | reverse complement strand
GATAGCTTCAGGTGACTGGAGTTCAGACGTGTGCTCTTCCGATCTAGGTGAATGAGGCCTTCGCCTCCGTAGTTATGAGCTGGGCCAAGGTGCACAACGCTGACATGGACAAGGTCAATGTCAATGGTGGAGCCATCGCCCTAGGTCACCCCGTGGGTGCCACCGGAAGCCGCCTGATCACCACGATCTTGCATGAGCTCGAGCGCCGCGACCAACAGTTCGGCCTCGTGTCGATGTGCTGTGGTGGAGCCTTGGCAACCGGAACCATCATCGAGCGGATCTAGAACATGGCGGAGATCACTACCGAGAACCTGACCTACGAGGTCATTGGCCACACAGCTGTGGTTACGATGAACCGCCCTGAAGCCAAGAACGCACTGAGCCTGCCCATGTTGGTGGGTATGGCTGATGCTTGGGTGGAGATTGACAACAACGAAGATATTCGCTGTGCGATTCTCACGGGATCTGGCGGGACCTTTTGCGCCGGCATGGATCTCAAGTCCTTTGGTGCCCCGGGTGCTGAGGCTTACCAAGAGCGCATGGCCGCGGACCCCGACCTTCACTGGAAGGCTCTGCTTCGCCACTACAGCCTGCGTAAGCCGCTCATTGCAGCGGTAGAGGGCTGGGCAGTTGCTGGTGGCTCGGAAATTCTCCAAGCCACTGACATTCGTGTGGCGGGTGAAGGCGCCAAATTCGGCATCTTTGAGGCCAAGCGCGGACTCTTCCCGCTGGGAGGCTCTACGGTGCGTCTTCGTCGCCAGATTCCCTACACCATTGCCATGGAGCTGCTCCTTACTGGGCGTGAAGTTGATGCGCGAGAAGCTAAAGAGATCGGCCTGATTGGTCGCGTTGTGCCCGATGGTAAGGCCTTAGAGACTGCGCTGGAGATTGGCGAAATGATTGGTCGCAATGGGCCTTTGGCCGTTGAAGCGATCAAGCGCTCGGTCATTGAAACCGAAGGCATGAGTGAGATCGACGGCCTTGCTCATGAGCTGGAAATCGGCTGGCCCATTTTCTCCACCGAAGATGCTCAAGAAGGCCCGCGTGCCTTCGCTGAAAAGCGTGAACCAAACTTCAAACGCCGTTGAGTCGGCGCATAGCCCCTGCGCTCCCCGCTGAAGCAACAGCCTTAAACGGCGAGCCGAAGTCCACTGCGGCTTCAGCGCGCAGGGCGATGGCTGATCTGCTGCGTCGGGCTATCGACGCAACGGTTGCCTACGAGTTGCCCGAGGATCGGCTTATTGAACTCATTGGTGAGCTCGCTCCCGTTGTCGAAGCCATTGAGGCTGCATCACCCATGATTAGGCGTGATCGGACCAGGCCTGAACTCAGTGCCCACCCCCAGGATTTCTTTGCCACCTCGCCCCTCGCGGGTCATGAGAATCCCTTGAGCCCTCCCATTCGTATTTGGGCTGCAGAGGTGGATGGGAAAAAGCGCATCCGAGGTCGAGCAAATTTCCCGCTCGTCTACGAAGGCCCGCCTACCTGTGTTCACGGTGGTGTCATTTCCGAGATGTTCGACGAGATCCTCGGAGATGCGAACCTACTCAACGAGACCCCAGGAATGACGGGAACGCTTTCTATTCGCTATCGCAAGCCAACACCCATACTTCGTGACCTTGAACTCGAAGCCTGGGTTGAGCAGGTCGATGGTCGAAAGATCACCACCAAGGGAAGCATCACCGTGGACGGTGAAATCACCGCTGAAGCCGAAGGCCTTTTCATCTTCGTGGACCCACTCAAGATGCTGGCCTTCGCCGAAGCGAACGCCAAGCATGCTGGCGGCGATGTACTCGGCGAAACGATGGCAAAACTGGTGACTGGCGAGATTCCCCTACCCGAGGGTCTCGCCTAAGTCGCCTTAGATGGCCTTTGCGTGGCCCACCCAATAGGGGTCACGGAGCTTGCGCTTGTAGAGCTTGCCTGATGGGTCGCGGGGCATCTCGGTGGTGAAGTCAAAAGACCTTGGTGTCTTCATCTTGCCGATCTTGGCGATGCAAAATTCTGTGAGCTCAGCGGCCATGGCCTCACTGGCATCTCCGGGCTCGGAGAGTTCGATCACGGCCTTGACCTCTTCGCCCCAGTCAGCGTTGGGAATACCAAAGACTGCAGCATCAACCACCTTTGGGTGGGCGAGGAGGGCGCCTTCAATTTCTGCAGGGTAGATGTTGGCGCCTCCGGAAATAATCATGTCGATCTTGCGGTCGCGCAGGAAAAGGTATCCGTCTTCATCGATCTCACCGACGTCTCCGACGGTGAAGAAGCTCCCGATACGACCTGAATCGGTCTTGCCCTTGTCCTTGTGGTATTCGAAACTTCCGGTCTGCATGGACATGTAAACGGTGCCGATGACGTTGGGTTCGGTGACGCGCTGGTCATCATCATCAAAGATGGCAATTTCCGAGATAGGCCAGGCCTTTCCAACCGTTCCTGGCTTCTTGAGCCAATCTTCGGCGTTGACCATGGTGCCGCCACCTTCGCTAGCGGCGTAGTACTCATCCACGGCATTTCCCCACCAGTCGATCATCTGGTGCTTTACGTCGACAGGGCAGGGCGCTGCTGCGTGAATCATGTGACGCAGGCTGGTGACGTCGTAGCGCTTCCGAGTCTCTTCGGGGAGTGCAAGGAGGCGGTGGAATTGGGTGGGCACCATGTGCGAGGTCGTGACCTTGTACTTCTCGATGAGTTGGAGCATCTCTTCGGGCAGCCACTTGTCCATGATCACCAGCGTGTGGCCGAGGTTGATCGAACCTCCAGCGAAACGCATGACGGCTGTGTGATAAAGCGGCGAACCAACAATGTGGACATTGCCGTCAGCAGGTTGAATGCCAAAGAGGAAGAGGATTCCCGAGAGTGAGAGCGCAGCCTCTTCTGGGCTGACGCCAAGGAGGGGACGAAAGACGCCCTTGGGCTTACCGGTGGTGCCTGAGGTGTAGTTCATGACGTCACCGATAGTGCGGTCTTCGGGAAGCGTTGTGGGCTGTACCGCAAGCAGGCGCTCGTAAGAGTTGAAGCCCGTGATCTCGCCCACGGCAATGGAGGTAGTCGAAGGGATCCCTGCCTCGCTAGCGGAATCAACCGCAAGGTCCTCAAAGCGCTCGTGCACGATGAAGGCGGCAGCTTCTGAGTCCTCAAGGATGTAGGAGATCTCCGGGACTGCGAGATGGTGGTTGATGGGGACGAGGCGCCAGCCGGCCTGCAGACAAGCGAGGTAGACCTCGATCATTTCCGCGCCATTGGGGAGCAAGGTTGCCACCACGGCACCAGGCTTGAGGGCAAATCCTCTGAGGGCGTGGACAAGTTGGTTGCAGCGGTTCAGCAGTTCTCCGGCAGTTACTTCCTTGCCCTCGGGGGAGACCAGCGCCAGCTGGTCAGGGTTCTGCTGGGCCAATGCCCAGAATCCGAGATCGCCCATTGTCTTCCTCCCCACCTGCGGCCACTTTGGCCTGCCGCGTCACGCTAGAACAGGTTCTAGGGACTAGTCAACGAGGGGCTAGCATCTCGGAGTTCGCAGGAAGAAGGAGAGACCATGGCTGGATTCTTAGAAGGCAAGGTAATTGCAGTAACTGGTGGGGGTAATGGGATTGGGCGCGCGGTCGCACTGGCCTGTGCTCAGGCTGGCGCCAATGTGGTGGTCGCTGACATCGGGGTCACCATGGATGGTTCAGACCCCTCCTCGGCTCCGGCCGAAGCCGTAGTGGCTGAGATCGAGGCCATTGGCACGCAGGCCGTCGCCGTCGCCGAAGACGTATCCACGATGGCCGGTGGCAGCAAGATCATCGAGACCGCTGTTGAGCGTTGGGGCCGCATTGATGGCGTCGTTGCCGTTGCCGGCATCCTTCGCGAGCGCATGCTCTTCAACATGAGTGAGGATGAGTGGGACGCTGTAGTGGCGGTTCACCTCAAGGGTCACTTCACCGTATTCCGTGCCGCAGCAGCTGTTATGCGCAAGCAAGAGGGCGGCGGCTCGCTTGTCGGCTTTACCTCCGGAGCCTTCGCGGGTTCCGTTGCTCAGGCTAACTACGCCTCGGCCAAGGGTGGCATCGTGAGCCTCGTTCGCTCAGCCGCTGCTGGCCTCTACCGCTATGGAATCACCGCCAACGCGGTGGCGCCAGTGGCCCGTACGCGCATGTCAGCAAATGTCCCTATGGACTTGGCTGAGATGGGTGATCCAGAGGACGTTGCTCCCATGGTTGTGTACCTGCTTTCCGAGCAGTCTCGTCACATCACCGGCCAGGTTTACACCGTGGTTGGTCCCAAGATCGCCGTGTGGAATCAGCCACAAGAAGTGCGCGCTATGTACTCCGCAGGTCGCTGGACTCCAGAAGAAATCGCGGCGAGAATTGACTCATCGGTTGGCGTTGAGCGCCTAGGCCTCATCGACAAGCTCGAGGAGTACCGCAAGGCTGCCGAGGCTGGCGACAAGCCCAACAGTTAACTGCTGGCGGGACTTGAGGCCTCAGGCTTCTTCCACGCAAGGGCAAAGCGAATCAGGAGGCTGCTGCCTCCCAGTATGAGCCCCACACTCGCTCCTTGCACCAGCAGGGAGCCGAGATGTCCTGACTCGCCTAGGAGCAGCCGTTCATCAAGACCTCGACTGATCCCCCAGATGAGCATGGCGAGCCCAATCACGGCACCGTGCAGCTTGGCTCCACCCCTTGCAGCCTGAGCAGCTGCGAGCTTGCGCTCGGTGAAAATCAAGATGAGGTAGGTGCCAAAGTCCTCTATGGCTTGGATCAGGGGAACAGGAATCCGTTTCCCGTATTGCCCGTCGTAGTACATGCCGAACCATTGCTGAGTCTGATGGCCTCCACCCTGATACATCATTTGCGGCCCGAGGAGTCGACCTATCGCCCATGCAGCCATCAGTACGGGGGCGACGATATCGAGCCCTTCCAAGACCCCCAAAGACGGGCAGCGCTTATGCGCAATGAACAGCGCCGTAGGAACGGCGAAGAGGAGACCACCAAAACTTGAGAGGCCGCCATGCCAGATGGCAAAAATCTCGGAGGGATGACCTGAGTAGTAGCCAAATTGCGAGAGCAGATGGAGCACCCGTGCTCCACTCAGTGCGCTGACAATGACCCAGATAAAGAGTGAGGAGAGCCATTCGGTCTCAAAACCAGCTTTGGCTAGGCGCCGTTCAAAGTAGCGATAGGCAAACCAAAAGGTGAGCGCTAGGCCTATGCCGTAGGTATGAAGCTCAAGGGGCCCGAGATGGAAGACCGTAGGGATGGGGCGCATGATGTTCCTCGCGAGTGCGAGTTAGGGCCGGCGGGCACCGGCAAAGCCGCTGCCGAAGTTCAAGCCCGAAATCCACACGTGAGCACCGGTGTAAGGGGCCTCAATGACCTCACCGTTGCCGATGTACATCACGACGTGTTCACTACCGCCAGGGCCGTAAAAGAGGAGATCGCCGGGCTCGAGGGCACTCGTAGGTACGGGTGTGGTGTTGGCCATTTGTCCGCCAGAGAAGTGGGGAAGGGAGACCCCAGCGGCGGCCCAAGCCAACATCGTCAGACCTGAACAGTCCACGCCGCTGCGTGAGGCCCCACCCCAGACGTAGGGGACACCAAGGAAGGACTCAGCTGCGGCTACGGCAGCTGCTGCGCGAGGGTCAGAGGGAGGTGGCGGCAGGTTGTAGTCACCAGGACCCTTGCCTGAACTGATGGTCTGTCGAGCGGCAGCGGCAGCGGCGGCATTTTGTGCGGCCTGCTGCTGGTTGATCAGGGTGGCGATGTTGCCCTTTACCTGTGACAGGGTCGCTGACTGTTGAGCCTGGAGACTCTGGGCCTGCTTCAGCGAGGCAGCGGCAGATGCGGCAATGGCTTCAGTTTGAGACTGCTGACCCTTTAAGTCTTTGGTCTTCAGTCCAAGTTCTTGGCGCGAGGTATTGAGGTTTGCGATTGCGCTAGAGAGGTCGCCAATGGCAATTTCACCGTAGACCTCGGTAGCGGCAACATCACGGGTATTGGTGGCGAAGAGGGGGTTTGCGTTAGCGGCCGTTCCGTCATTGATGTAGGCGTTAATTGCAGCTTTGCGAACCTTGACCTGATTCTTCGCAACCTGAGAGCGTTCTTGGGCAATGGTTGCCTTAGTGGCTGAAATCTGGTCCTTGAGTTGAGCAATCTTGTACTGAGCGGCTGAATACTGCTGGCCCAGGGCATCGATCTGGTGACCGGTGGATTGGATCTGACTCAGAATGCTCGAAGCCTTGGCTTGGGCATCGGACAATTGGTCACCCGCAGCGGGGCGTGGCGAACTAACCACAGTGCTCGTACACACTGTGACAACGGCTAGGAGCGGCAATACCGCGACCGGGCGAAACTTGCGGAACACCCGTCCCAGCCGAGACATCGAAGGTTGCGCTTTGCGCACGACGTCAGTCACGACTCATTCATCCTACCCTTCCCCTCCGGAAATGCTGTTCATGCCCAATTTCCGGTCTGAGAGAGCGCAATCCAAGTCTTTTTTGAAGTCAGTAGAGTCACGCCCATGGGATCAACAATCGATTTTGAAACAAGTTCCGGGCGTCAGGCTTCTGGCTATCTGGCTAGACCTGCAAGCGGTACAGGAATGCCGGTCATTGTGATCCAGGAATGGTGGGGAGTCATCGACCAGATTCGCCGCAGCTGCGATCGACTCGCCGATGCTGGCTTCTTAGCTTTGGCTCCCGATCTCTATGAAGGTCAGACCGTCCCACTGAGCGAACCCGATGAAGCGGCGAAGGCGATGATGGCCTTGGAGCTGAGATCAACCGCTGGCGAACTCTCCGCAGCGGTTGACGTCTTGACGAACATGAGCGGGTCGTCAAAGGTTGCTGTAATCGGGTTTTGTATGGGTGGCGGCCTTGCGCTCGTCCTCGCGAGCACTCGGCCTGATGCCATTGCCGCAACGGTCGTTTGTTATGGCGTTCACCCCTGGGCAGATCTGCATCCTGATCTCGCCGAGATTGCATCTCCGGTGCAGATCCACTGCGCCGACCATGATTCCTTTTTCACCCCTGAAGTAGCTGATGCGATGTGCGCGCGCTTGCGGGAGCTTGGCAAAAGCGTCGAGCTGCATCACTATGTGGAGGCTGATCACGCCTTTTTTAATGAAGATCGCCCTGAGGTCTACCGAGCCGAGGACGCAAGCCTGCTCTTCAGCCGCAGCGCAGATTTCTTGTCCAAGGCGCTTTCGTCATAGGGATGCCATAAAGGGCTTGCAGTCCGAAAGGCGACAGCAGCCACCTGACTACGGCTTCATCAGCGTTAGCTATGGGTGCGGCGCAAAATACCTTCGGCGGATCGAACCATGGGCCCATCGACCATGCGGCCATCGACGACCACTACGCCACCGCCCGCTGCTTGACTTGCCTGAACGATGGCTCTCGCTTGCGCAATTTCATGCTCACTCGGTGAGAACACTGCTTTGGTGATTAATACTTGGGCAGGGTGTATGCAGATCTTCCCTGCATAGCCGAGATCCCTGCCAAGTTCTGCGTCTCGTTGGAAGGCTTCGGGATCTCCAAAGTCGGCGACGATCTGATCGAAGGCTGTTATTCCTGCCACGGCTGCGCAAAGGCCCACGTGGCTTCTGGCATAGAGGACCTCGAGGCCTTCGGCTGTCCGCCGGCCCCCCACATCGGCCATCAAATCCTCAGCCCCGAAGTAGCAACTGCTTACTCCAGGGGCGCACAGCAGTTCCTCAGCACGAAGAACTCCTCTCGCTGACTCGATGCCGGCCATGATCTCTAATTCTTCAGGAAGCAGATCGTGGACTTGAGCAAGCTGCGAGAGCTCTTCGAGTTTTGGTAGGACCAGGGTGCTGACGCCCTGGGGGAGTGCGGATAGGTCCAGGTGAAAGTCAGCAGAGTGCACTTCATTGACGCGTAGAGCAACCTGTACATTGCTGGCGCCAAGGGTGGCTACATGCTCTTTGAGGAGTTCGCGTGCTTGGGGCCGCTCAGAAGGCGAGAGGCCATCTTCAAGATCCAAGATGACGATATCTGGCGCAAAGCGCTCAACCTTGGCGACGAGGTCGCTACGGTTCGCCGGAATAAAGAGTGCGCTGCCACCAATCATGCAGGACGTCTTTTCATCATTGCTTTACGGCGCGCAACGCAGACAATTTCGCCACTCTGTTTTGCGGCCCGGTGCTCAAAGGTCACAATGCCTAGCTCGGGACGGCTTGCTGAAGGACGGAGTTCGATGACTTGTGTAAGGCCACTCAAGGTGTCACCGATGAACACTGGTGCGGGGAAGGTGACGTTTTCGAAACCAAGATTCGCTGTCGAGGTGCCATGGGTGGTCTCGAGCACAGAGATGCCCACCAAGGTGGACAGCGTGAAAAGGGAGTTCACGAGTACTTGGCCATATTCACTTTCAGCCATGTACGCAGCGTCGAGGTGCAGCCGTGAGGGATTCATGGTCATGGTGGTGAAGACGGTGTTATCTGCCTCGGTTACCGTTCGTCGCAGCGCGTGGGGGATGGTCATGCCAACTTCGAAGTCTTCGAACCATTTCCCATAAATAATTTCCTGTTCCATTTCAGACTCCGATTCTTGTGGCTTCAAGCAGCGATGCCATGGCAAGCCGTTTCAGTAATGCGGCGCTCGCTGCATTGGCTGCGGTGAGGTGAGGCGTGGAGTTGATAAGTCCAAAGGTTGCGTGAACCGCATCACGGATACTTTCGCGATCTGCCTTTGGGGCAAACTCCAAGATGCAATCTGTCCAGAGTTCGACGTAGCGCCTCTGGCTTCGACGGATCTCGCGTTGCGCAGCCTCCTCAACATGCACGAGGTCGCGCTCTTGGAGGGTGATGAGTTCGGGACGGGTGAGGGCAAAATCAACATGTCCTGCAATGAGCTTTGCCAGGGTGTCTTCTCCGCCCTTGCCCTCAGCGACGCAGCGCATACCGTTCTCTAGGAGCGCGGCACTGATTTTGGCTAAAGACTCGGCCAACATGGATTCCTTGCCTTCGAAGTGCCAATAAAGCGCCGGCCCTGAGATGCCCACGGCTTGACCGATTTCATCAATGGAAGTGGCTCCATAGATCGGAAGAGCACACGTCTGAACTCCAGTCACCTGAAGCT
>CAZTQJ010000030.1:0-9077 GCA_964615615.1 uncultured Acidimicrobiaceae bacterium | reverse complement strand
CTACACCACGCCCTTCCGATCTCTTTCCCAGGCGAAAGGGCTAGCAAGATCCAAGCGGTCCGATTCATCACTCAGTGCACCCAACATCTCGCCGACCTTGAGCGGCACGGTGGCTGAGGTCATGATGACGGTCTTATTCCCGAAGAGCCTGTCGTGGAGGGTGGGTGCCACGGAAAGGGGAGAGAGCCTCAGCTTCGGCGATCTCGGCCCACCCTCTACAGAGACCACGTCGCTACTCTCGGGAGATCGCAGGCGTTGAATGCTCGTAACGACACGGCTGAGGGCGACTGCAGCCTGGCGAGCCTCTTCGCTCGATCCACCATCACGGCGCAGTTCAGTGGCCGCAGCGTTGGCATGGCTAGCGGCCCGGTCGAGTTGCTCAGCAATCTCGGCATCAAGTTGCTGCGTTTCGCCATGGAAGAGCCGTTGATCGTCGAGACCGGCAATCAGGGATGCCAGCCCATCGGCGTCGGCCAAGAGAGCTTCGGCGTGCTTGCGATGATCCTTAGAAAGTGCTCGGCGTGCCAAAGCAGCTACACGGCGCAGGGTTGGGCCAGAAATTTCAGCACCAAGGGAGCGTGTCATCACGGCCTCAAGCTCGTGAACCTCGTCGAAGATCACCAACTCGTGTTCGGGAAGGATGCGATCTGCGCCGGCGAGGTGAGCGCCGTAGAGATGGTGGTTTACCACGACGACCTTGGCGCGCATCGCACGTTCTCGTGCCAGTTCGGCAAAACAGTTGCTGGCGAAGCCACAGTGTCCAGCACCGGGACACTCATCAGATGAAACGCTGACGGCACGCCAGCCTTCATCGGAGAGCTCTTCGTGGAAGTTTTCACGCTCACCGGTTTTGTCTTCTTTAGCAAAGGTGAGCACGGCATCGAAGCGCTCTTCATCAAAGGCCTTGCGCTCATCGACGGTCAAGGTCCCTTGGTTCATTTGATTATTGAGTCGATCAAGTTTGGCAAGGCAGAGATAATTCGATCGCCCCTTCAAGACCTCATAGGCGAAGTCCTCGCCAGCTTTGGCCAAGGCGGGCAGATCCTTGGCTGCGAGCTGGTCTTGGAGCGCAAGCGTGGCAGTGGCGACGACCGTGGTGCGACCAGAGGCAATAGCGGGGGCGAGATAGGCCAGAGATTTACCTGTGCCCGTGCCCGCTTGGACGATGAGGTGGCGCCCACGGTGGATGGCGGCAGCAATGGAGGCCGCCATCTCATCTTGGCTCTCTCGTTCTTCGGCCTCGGTGGAGAGCTGGCTAATGCCCGCATGGAGGAGAGAAAGGGCTCGCTTGGTGATTCTCGCTAGGGGGTCTGAAGAGGGCGTAGCCATCGGAGCACTGACGCTACCGGCTCGCTGGCTGCTGCGGGCAGACCTGCTGACCCAGTGTGGGCTCAAGAGCCGGTAGCGTTTCGGTGTGGCCAACAAAAGACGCTCAGCTACTTCAGCCCGTGCTCTCCCTGAAGGCCTAGACCCTGAGGGCATCCCTAGCCATATCGCCTGCGTCATGGATGGCAATGGTCGCTGGGCGAATCAGCGTGGTCTGAAGCGCACCGAGGGTCACGCCGCAGGTGAAGAAGCCCTGGTTGATGCCGTTGAAGGAGCCTTGGATCTCGGTGTCGAGTGGCTGACGCTCTACGCCTTTTCCACCGAAAATTGGCGACGCCCCGCCGATGAAGTTCGCTTCTTGATGAACTTCAATGAGTCCTTGCTGCTGCGAAGGCGTGATGAGCTCAACGAGCAAGGCGTAAGAATTCGCTTTGCCGGCCGACGCGACTGGAGGGTGCCTCGTCGTGTGCTGCGTCGCATTGAGGAAAGCGAAGCGCTCACCGCTGCGAACCGGAGACTGACGCTCACCATGGCCTTTAACTATGGCGGCCGGGCAGAGATCGTCGACGCCGTGAAGGACATCGTGGCTGCTGGCATAGCAGCCGACAAGATTGATGAGAAGTTGATCGCCCGTCATCTCTATTACCCCGACATGCCAGATCCAGACCTGGTGGTGCGCACCTCGGGGGAGCAGAGAATCTCGAACTACCTGCTCTGGGAAGTGGCCTACGCAGAATTGACCTTCCCTGAAGTGCTTTGGCCGGACTTTAGGCGTGAGCATCTCTTTGAGGCAGTTGCTGAATTTCAACGGCGCACGCGACGTTACGGAGGCCTCAATTGATCTACACCCGCATCGCCATCATCTTGGGCATTCTGGTTTACGCCTTTTGTATTTTTCTGATCGCGATTGGCATTCGTGTCCTGCTCAGCCCGGTCGTGGGGCTCAGTGCACTGGTGTTCTTGGTTGGGGCTGGGAACTATTTTTTCCGTCGACCTCCTAAGGGGCCCTCCGGGGATCAGGCTTGAGTTCGGTCACCGCCGAGGGCATTGTCCTTCGCACCTATCGACTCGGTGAAGCGGATCGCATTGTTGTGGTGATGACCGAGGACGCGGGGAAGGTTCGTGGTGTTGCCAAGGGCGTTCGCAAGACGGGCTCGCGATCTGGGGTACGCCTAGAAACTCTTACTCACGCCTCCATCCAATTTTGGAAGGGCCGAAGTGAACTCTGGACCGTTAGCCAGGCCCAGTCGCGCTCACACTTTCGCCATATCCGTGCCGACCTCGACCGCTTAAACGCGGCACTCTCGCTCGTCGAAGTAATTGACAAGCTCACCGAGGACCACCACCAGGATCCGGCACTCTTCGCGATGCTCCTCGGGGCCTTACGCGCCCTAGACAGCACTGATGCTCCCTACCAACTGGTGGCACCGGCCTTTTTCTTGAAAGTATTGGCTCATGACGGAGCCCTCCCTTTTCTCGACAGCTGCGTCAGCTGTGCCTCACCGGGGCCACTTGAGGCCATTGATTTTGGTGAAGGCGGCGTGCTCTGCCACGACTGTCGCAGTGGCCGGCCAATCTCGCCTGGAGCCCTCAACACCATGAGGGCGATCTTGGGCGGACAATTACGAGGAGTGCTGGAGGACCCCAGTCCCGCTGGTGCTGACGAAGTGGTGATCTTGGCTGCCGAGGCCATGGAGTTCCACCTAGACCGCCGACTGCGCTCCCTACGATCTACCGCCTATCCCCAGCGAGAAGCTCCATGAGCCCAGCGGCAATCCTGTGGTTCCGTCGTGACCTGCGCACGGACGATCACCCGGCTCTGGCGCGCGCCAGTGAACTCGGTGATGGCGTCGCTCCGGTCTTTGTTGTCGATGATGTCTTGGCGCGGCGATCGGGTTTGGCCCGCTCGACCTTTCTTAGCGAAGCACTGCGTTCACTCAATGAAGCACTGGATGGCTGTCTCCATCTTGCCGAAGGCCCACCTGCAGCTGCCCTGCTGAGCATTGCCAAATCCCTCGGGGCCAAGCACGTTGTGGCCACCGCCGAAACCACGCCCTATGGCCAAGCGCGCGACGAGGCAGTAGCCAAGGCGCTGGAGGCTGAAGGAATCAGCCTCCACCTGGTGGATACGAACTACGCCGTTGCTCCTGGGCTGGTGACCACGCAGACGGGAACTGCATGCAAGGTCTTTACGGCTTACAAGCGGGGCTGGGAAAGCTTTGTTAATCCTTCCCCCATCGTCATGCCTGCGGCTATGCGCTACACCTCCATTCCTGGAAGCTTGGGCCCAGAGATACTCATCGAGCGTGCTCAGACGCAGGTCCCAGCATTGCTCAAGTCGCTCAATCTCGATGCTCCCGCCAGTCTTCCGCGGGCAACAATGCAGGCTGCTCATGAGCTACTCGCGAACTTTGCTGCCGGCCCCGTGAGCGCTTATGAGGACTTGCGCAATATGCCCGGGGTGGCCGGGACGAGCCAGCTTTCTGCCTATCTGCGCTTTGGACTGCTGCATCCGCGAACGGTCTTGGCCAGTGTCTCTGGCGCAGATAAAGGCTCGGCGGTATTTCGTTCTGAGATCTGTTGGCGTGAGTTCTACGCCGACGTGCTCTTTCATCGACCCGAGTCCGCCACGCAGTCCTTGCAGCCCGCGCTCGCACAGCTGCGTTGGGATGAGGGGCCTGAGGCTCTCGAGCGCTTTGCGGCTTGGACCAGGGGAGAGACCGGTTACCCCATTGTTGATGCCGGAATGCGCCAACTCCTCGCCGAGGGCTGGATGCATAACCGCGTGAGGATGCTGACGGCGAGTTTTCTAGTGAAGTCGCTGCATCTCGATTGGCGTTGGGGTGCAGCCTGGTTCATGCTGCGCCTCGTCGATGGCGACCTCGCGTCTAATCAGCACGGATGGCAATGGACTGCAGGCACGGGAACTGATGCTTCTCCCTTTCATCGAATTTTTAATCCCAGTGTTCAGGCACAACGCTTTGATCCTGAAGGTGATTATGTGCATCGCTATATCCCCGAGCTCGCAGCGGTGGAAGCGCCCACCTGTCTTGAGCCCGGTGGCGGGGGAGGCATGTTGGCCGCTTCCTACCCTGAGCCCATGGTCGATCACACCACGGAGCGACAAGAAGCACTCGCGCGATTCGCCCTTGCTCGCGACGCCTTTCGAGCTTCGCAATGATTTCAGAGGATGCCTTTGGGGTCTATGTCCATATTCCCTTCTGCGAATCCCGTTGCGATTACTGCGCCTTTGTGACCTTCACCGATAAGGACGAGTTCATGGCTCCTGTGGCGCGGGCCATAGTGCAGCACCTGGAACTCGCCAAGATCCAAGGCATCCTTCGACCCGTCAGCAGTCTCTACTTCGGTGGGGGAACACCCTCGCGACTCCCGGTCGAACTCTTGGTTTCGATCCTCGAGGCGGTTGATCTCGCAGCCGGTGCCGAAGTATCCATCGAGATGAATCCCGAAGACGTCGACGAAGCCCTGATTTCGCGCTTGCTCGCTGCTGGCGTCAACCGTTTCAGCTTCGGCATTCAGTCCGTGGTCCCAAGCGTCCTCGCGGCCCTTGGGCGAAAGCACAGCAGTGACGACCTTGGTCGTATAGCTCGGGTCATGGAGGTCTTGGCCGTAGAGAACTGGTCGGTGGATCTGATCTTTGGCGCCGTGGGTGAGTCCGATGCGCAGTGGCTACACAGCCTTGACCAGGTGATGAGCCTGCCTAATCCTCCGCCCCACCTCTCTTGCTATGCCTTGAGCCCAGAAAAAGGAACGCCGCTTCATCGTGACCCCGAGCGCCACCCTGATGATGATGTGCTTGCAAGGCGTTATGAGTTAGCGGATGAGGTCTTGACCTCATCCGCTTATGAATTCGAGGAAATCTCGAGTTGGGCAAAGCCCGGCCATGCCTGTAAACACCATGAGCTCTACTGGACGGGCGGGGAGTATCTCGGCCTCGGACCCGGTGCCCATGGCTTCTTGAAGCCGAAGAGGATGGTGAATCACGCCACGCCTGAGCGCTATGTCGCCGCATTGGCTAGTGGTGAGTGGCCCATAGCTTCCGAGGAAATCCTCGACGAAGAGACGATGCTGCATGAAGCCCTAGCCCTGAGACTTCGCACTGCCCAAGGAGTACCTCAGGCCGCCCTCGACGATGAGGAGATTCTTCGAGATCTTGTTGCCCTCAGCGGTGATCGCAAGATTTTGACACTCAAGGGTCGACTCTTGGCTAACGAAGTGGCAATACGGCTCAAGGCTCCCGCGCACGAGGCAAGGGAGGACTAGTCCAAGCCGGTAGCGTGGAGGCCATGGCTGAATCTCAAGAAGCGCTCAACCGTCCTGACGACCTCATGGAAAAGGTGGTCAACCTGGCCAAGCGCAGGGGCTTTGTCTTCCCTTCGGCCGAAATCTATGGGGGCTTTCGCTCCACCTACGACTACGGTCCGCTAGGCGTCAACATGCTGCGCAATGTCAAGCAGCAGTGGTGGGATTCCATGGTCACGCGCCGTCACGATGTTGTGGGACTGGATGCAGCGATTCTCGGCCCGGCAAGCATCTGGGAAGCCTCAGGTCACCTGGCCAACTTCACCGACCCCATGGTGGATTGTCGCAAGTGCAAGGAGCGCTGGCGCGCCGACAAAATTGAGGGGAGCTGCCCCAGTTGCGGCAGTGAAGACCTCACCGAAGCACGAGCCTTCAACCTCATGTTCAAAACCCATGCCGGTCCCGTGGAGGATGAAGGTCACGTTGCCTTCCTGCGTCCCGAAACAGCCCAGGGCATGTTCGTGAACTTCGCCAATGTGATGACCACGATGCGCAAGAAGCCTCCCTTTGGTATTGCCCAGGTTGGCAAGTCATTTCGCAATGAAATCACGCCGCAGAACTTTGTCTTTAGGACTCGTGAATTTGAGCAGATGGAGATGGAGTACTTCGTCCCACCTGAAGATGGTGACCGCTGGTTTGCCTACTGGCTCGAGCAGCGCCATAACTGGTATCTCGACTTGGGCATTCCTCCCGAAGAGATCCAAATCAGGCACCATGACGCCGACGAGCTCAGTCACTACTCAACGGGAACTGCTGATCTTGAGTTCCTCTTCCCTTGGGGTTGGGGTGAACTCGAAGGTGTTGCCAAGCGCACCGACTTTGACTTAAAGGCTCATGCGAGCGCCTCTGGCGAGCGCCTCGAGTACTTCGATCAGGCTTCTGGCGAGCGTTATGTTCCCCACGTCATTGAGCCAGCCGCTGGTGCCACTAGGGCCATGATGGCTTTCTTGCTGTCGGCCTATCACGAGGACGAAGTAGGTGGTGAAGCGAGAACCTTGCTGAAGCTCGACTGGCGCCTCGCGCCTTACCAAGTTGCGGTCTTGCCACTGTCTAAGAAGCCTGAACTTGAACCCTTGGCTCAGCAGGTCTACGCCCAACTCGCGCAACACTTCAGTTGTGACTATGACCTAACCCAATCCATTGGCAAGCGTTACCGCCGCCAAGACGAGGTTGGCACGCCCTGGTGCGTAACGGTCGACTTCGACAGCCTTGAGGATCAGGCCGTGACGGTCCGTGACCGTGACAGCACTGAGCAAGTTCGCGTGCCCATCACCGGACTGCTTGACGAGCTGCTCTCGCGCACGCGCTGAGCAAACTGAGCCTTAGCCAGGCCTGCTTAGGCAACTGAGCGGTAGCGACGCACTGCCAGGGGTGCGAGCACGATGATCATCGCCATGGACCAAAGCAGGGCTTGCCACACGGGCGTTGGGGAGTGGAAGTTCTCCACCATGAGCTGGCGAACTGCATTCACCGTCACCGATACCGGTTGGTAGGTCGCAAAGCCCTGAAGCCAACTTGGCATGGACTGAATAGGCACAAAGGCTGAAGAGGCAAAGGTGAAGGGGAAGAGCAGCGGGAAGGTCATGAGCTGTGCCACTTCAGGGTTGGGGGCCGACAGGCCCACGATGGCCATGAACCAACTAAGGGCAAAGGCAAAGAACAGCATGACTGCTACGCCCGAAATGAATCCAGGGACCGAGGTGGTGATGCGAAAGCCCACGGCAAATGCCACGACGGTCATGATGCAGACCGTGACCACATTGCGCATGAGGTCGGCGGTGGTGCGTCCAGCCAGCACCGCCGAGCGTGCCATGGGTAATGCACGGAAGCGTTCGATGAGACCCTTTTGAAGATCCTCGGAAAGACCAATGGCCGTACCTGCGGCGCCAAAGCACACGGTCTGTACGAAGATGCCTGGGATGAGGTAGTTCACGTAGCTAATGCCTGGGCCCGCATTGATAGCGCCGCCGAAGACATAACGGAACAACAAGATGAACATGATGGGCTGAAAGGCGGAGAAGAACAGCGCCTCAGGTATGCGAAGAATGCTCATGAGATTGCGCCAGGTGATGGTGAGTGCATCCGTAATGGTCCAACGCAGGCTCACGCGATCGGTGTTCTTCGTAGTCGCAGTAGTGGTCATCGGCCTCTCCCCGCTCGCTTCGATGTTCCTTCGGACTCCGTCTTTTGCTCAGCCTCAGTGCGATGGCCAGTGAGATCCAAAAAGACATCATCGAGACTTGGCTCACGAAGTTCTAGGCCGGCAAGCTTCAAACCAGCCTGATCAAGCGCGCGAAGCGCTTCGGTTGCCGCGTGTGGTCCGTCACTCACCGTGATCTCGACGGCCAGGCCCTCCAAGACGGGGGCCTTTGTGCCAATAGACGCGAGAAGCCCCATTGCTTGAACGGCGTCATCGTGCTTGGAGAGCGTGAGCGAGATGACCGTTTCTCCAAGGTTCGCCTTGAGCTCAGCTGGCGTGCCCTTGGCAATGACCTGTCCATGATCAATGACCACAATTCCTTGGGCGAGACGATCAGCTTCTTCGAGATACTGCGTCGTGAGCAAAACGGTGGTTCCCTCTTCGACCAAACTTTCGATGACGGCCCAAAGGTCATTACGGCTTTGGGGGTCTAGCCCGGTTGTGGGCTCATCGAGAAAGAGGACTTCTGGCCTGTGTACGAGGGCAGCGGCTAGGTCAAGGCGACGGCGCATGCCGCCCGAGTAGGTCTTGGCAACGCGATCAGCGGCGTCACTGAGGCCGAACTGCTCAAGGAGATCATTCGCGCGTAATTTGGCGGCCTTGCGCTCAAGGTGCGTGAGGCGGCCAACCATGTAGAGGTTTTCGGTGCCGGTGAGGTTTTCATCGACGGCGGCGAACTGGCCTGCGAGGCCAATGCGGCGGCGGACCATCTTTGACTGCTTGGCGACGTCAAGGCCTGCCACTAGAGCACTTCCGGCATCAGCACGCAAGACGGTGGACAGGATGCGCACGGCGGTGGTCTTGCCTGATCCATTGGGCCCAAGAAGGCCCATCACCGTGCCTCTGGGAACCTCAATTTCAAAGCCCACCAAGGCCTTTACGTCACCACGAGGGAAGGTCTTGTCGATTCCATGTGCTTCTACGGCGAGGTCCTTGGCCATGGCCTTAAGCCTAGAGGAGGCGATGGGTTACGCCATCTGCCGAGGCAATCGGTAGGATGGGGCTTCCCCGAGTACACGCCCAATGGGCGAGGAGATTGATCAATGTCATTCGTTTACGACTTCAGCCACAAGCACCGCCGCCCTCCCATGGAGTACAAAGACCTCCTTGGTGGCAAGGGAGCCAACCTCGCTGAAATGACCTCCGTACTCAAGTTGCCCGTTCCTCCCGGCTTCACGATCTCTACCGATGCTTGCCGCGCCTACATGGTCGTTGGCTGGCCCAAGGC
>CAZTQJ010000029.1:0-9256 GCA_964615615.1 uncultured Acidimicrobiaceae bacterium | reverse complement strand
ACTTCGTAACCGAGCGTGCAGGCATTGCCGCCATGTCCCTCGGCATCATTGAGGAATGCCTAAAGCTCTCTGTTGACTACGCGAAGAACCGAATTCTCTGGGGCAAGCCCATCGCCGAGTTCCAGCTCATTCAGTTGAAGTTGGCCAAAATGGAAGTTGCAAGACTCAATTGCCAGAACCTGGTCTTCCAGCACATTGAGATGAGCGACGCGGGCAAGACCCCAACGCTGGCTGCCGCTTCAGCGATGAAGCTCTACGCCGCTCAGGCTGCGGTTGAGGTGGCCATGGAAGCCATTCAGCTCTTCGGTGGTAATGGCTACATTGCCGAATACCGTGTCGAGCAGCTGGCCCGAGACGCCAAGGTCTTCCAGATCTACGCCGGCACCGACGAGATTCAGGTCACCCACATCGCAAAGGACCTCGTGAAGTAGCACTATCCATAAGGGTCCAGCTGGCCACGAAGCCAGCGCGGGGATCCGGATAACTTCGAGAGTAAACCAAGGAGGCCAAGAAGATGGATGGACAGACGAGCCTGGACCTACTTCGCCGAAGGGTGCGTGCCATGCACTCGCTCTATGAAGACGCTGTTGCCACCATGGATGTCGACCAGGTCAACTACGTCGAACGTGAGCCCTGTCTACCGATTGCTTTTTCACTCTTCCACCTCTCACAGATCGAAGACTCTTCGGTCATGTTGATGGGTGGTCCTGGTCCCATATGGACCGAAGGTCGTGAACTCGAGCTTGGCCTTGCGATCAATGACCACGGCAAGCACCGCACGCCTGAAGAGATGGTCCACCAGCGGATAGGAAACTACGAAGGTTTCATTAGCTATCAAACCGAAGTATTCGCCAATACCGAAGCTTGGTTGGCTGGCCTAAGTCCCGATGACCTTGACCGTGTCGTCTTCCCGCGCCCCCTGCCGGATTTCGTTGCCTCAACCTTTTCCGCCCGTGTTGCCGGAGAAGAAGGCGTAACCGTAGCTGTGGGTATCGAGTGTTGGATCTACCAACATGGCATGCGCCACATGGGCGAAATCGAGCACGCCAGGGCCCTTGTTGGCCTACAAGGCATGACTTCTTGAGCACAACAGGCTTGATGACCGCAGGAGCATGGCTTGCTCTCGCGCTCGCCTTTGTTGGCATGGCTCTCGACCTTGGCGCGGTGATACGCGGTCGTGAGGCACAACGTCGCTTCACCAAGCCCATTGGACTACTGGCCATCAGCGCCGCCGCAGTCCTCGTGCATCCTGCATTTGCTGCGCAACGTTCTTGGTTTGTTGCCGCCTTCATCCTCTCTTTAGCCGGTGATGTCTTTCTCTTAAAAGCCAGTCGCTTTGTCCCCGGACTCATCGCCTTTTTGTTGAGTCACCTGTGCTTCATCGTGGGCTTTTTTGAGCGGGGCATGAATCCAAGTTGGGCCATGCTGGGGGCGCTAGCCGTCAGCATCTCACTCGTCCCCGTGGCGCCAAAGTTACTCAGCGCTATTCACGAGGGCAGTGAACCAGCATTGCTCGTGCCAGTCGTGGTGTACATGACGGTGATTTCCGCAATGGCCATCGCCGCAGCTGGAGCTGGGCCTTGGGTAGCCCTTGCGGGTGCTTGGATATTCATGGCTTCAGACAGCACCCTTGCCTGGAATCGCTTTGTGCAGGCGAGCCGAAGCAGAGAAATCGCCGTCATGGTGACCTACTACCTGGCACAGATTCTGCTGCTCCTCGGTCTTTCGGCCTAAGGCTTCCGCTCAGGTATCTCCCCTGCAGAAAAGTGTGAGTCATGGCATGCTGAAGCCATGACCGAGATTTTCGATTACCAGCCCCACCCACGGATCGCCGAGCGCGACGAAACTGGGCCCGTCAAGATTCATGAAGTGGCCGCGACCGCTCACGGGAAGGGTGCCCTAGGCAGACTCAACGCCAAGGTTGGACTGCGCATCACCCTCGTTGTCGGAACGATGTGGGCGGCTTACGTCTTTGCCCTCATTGCATTTCTTTCACTGCCCCAAGCCATAACGAGCCACAACCTCGTCATCATCATCGC
The DNA here is from genome assembly GCA_964615615.1 of uncultured Acidimicrobiaceae bacterium. Lineage (GTDB taxonomy): Bacteria > Actinomycetota > Acidimicrobiia > Acidimicrobiales > RAAP-2 > CAZTQJ01. The sequence continues at coordinate 7,217 of CAZTQJ010000029.1, read as the reverse complement.
GTGGATAAGTTCAAACTTCTTGCAGCTCGTGCTCCTACCCGTCATCATTGTTGGCCAAAATATCCAGGCCAAGGCCTCCGATGCACGGTCCGAAGCCACCTACAACGATGCTGCGGCCATCCTCGATGAGTCCCGTCAGATTCAAGCGCACCTCTTGGTTCAGGACAGTGAGATCGCAAAACTCCTCAATCAGGTTGCAGCGCTCGAGGCGAAACTTGCGCGCTAAGCAGCGTTGCGATTAGCCACAAACTGGTCGGTCCGGTCTTCCAGAGAGACGAGTTTGATTGCCTTTGCCGGCATATGGAAATAGGCATGGAGTTCAACAGCTGCTGCAGTAACTCCCCGAGCTCGGTCATTGCTGCTCGGCCTTGATGTGTTGGTGTTGGTTTTTCCCATGCCCCCATAGTGCACGAGACCTGTCACAGTGAAATAAGCGAATCCCATTAGCCCAGTGTGCAGGCGGAAACCTTTTGAGCAGCGAGAATGTGCGCAGCGGCGGATTCAAGGCGTTGCCTCGAAAGCCTTCCTGTGGCGACGGCTTGGGAAATCGCCGTGACTAATTGCTCAGCCTGTGAACTCGCACTGGTGGGCGGAGCCGGTAGACCAAAGATCACCATGTCGGCTCCAGCTTTGATTGCAGCCACCGTCGCAGAGCTGAGCGTGAAGCCCGCAGCACTGAGCGCAGTCGCTGAGAGGGAGTCGGTGATCACCAGGCCGTGAAAGTTGAGCTCAGCTCGGAGTTGACCTCGGATGATCTCCGGCGAGACAGCGGCGGGCAGGCTGCTGAGTCCAGGCACGATTGCATTGGAGATCATCACTGCTGGTGCACCTGCGGAGATCGCCTGAGCAAAAGCGGGTATGGCTTGGCGCTGCAGATCCGACCAAGGGAGTGTTGAGGCCGCCATGACATCGGTATTGCCCGTTGAACCGCCCAGTCCCGGGAAGTGCTTCAAGACCGGAAGTACTCCTGCGTCTTGGAGACCCTGCATGAATGCAGTGCTGTCTTGAGCGGCCAGATTGCTATCCCCCGAGAATGAACGTTGCCCGTCGGGGTTGGTATTCGATGGGCCGGGACCAGCGTCGACATCAGCAACCGGGGCGAGATCCATATTCACCTGCTGAAGCGCCAAGGCCTGGCCAAGCTTGAAAGCGGTGGCGCGAATCTGACTGGGCGTCATACTTTGACCCATAGTCCTCGGCCAGGGAATGGCGCCGACCAGATTGGACATCCTTTGGATCCCGCCACCTTCTTCATCGGTCATCACCAAGACGGGTTGCTGTTGGAAGGCCGCAGATCGTAATTGGGTGATTTGGGTGGCTAGGTCACTCGGCGCATGCGAGCCAAAGAGAATGACTCCCCCTAAACCCTGTCCGAGGATCTCTCTGACACTTGCTAGGTCAGTCTCCTCTACGGGGACGACGACACTCAGCGCCGCTAAGCGTCGTGTCGACCAGGCGTGGAGGGCGCTTACAGATTCACAGGATTGAGCACTGGCCGCAGTGCTTGACGTACTCATTCGGACGGCAGCACGATGCGGGGCCGGGCTCGCACAGGCGCCGAGGCCGAGTCCGCCTGAAATCAGAAAGAGGAGGGCAAATTGGGTCCTAAGCATCCTCTGATCCTTCCACCTAGGCGCAATCTGGCGCTGTCAAGAATCCGTGCGAACCTGTATGCCTATGCAACTCGTTGAACTCAGCCTCGGAAAGCCAGCATCTGGCGGTGGCTTCGTAGCCCGTGACGACACGGGACGGGTTATCTTTGTGCGCCACGGCCTCCCTGGAGAGCGCGTTATGGCACGGATAACCGAAGAGCACAGCACCTGGGCGCGTGCCGATGCGGTGGAAATCCTCGAGGCTTCGCCCGATCGCGTGAAGCCTCCCTGTTCCTATGCGGGTCCCGATGGATGTGGAGGTTGTGATTATCAACATGTTTCACTCAATCGACAACGCAAGATCAAACAGGAACTCTTAGAAGCGCAACTCAGTCACGTGGCTGGGCTGGACTTCTCCGTTGAAATTGAAGCCGCTGACAGTGGCAGCGGACTGGGTAGACGTACTCGCGTGCGCTTCGTCGCCGATGAAGATGGTCGCCTTGGTTTTCGTCGCCACTCGAGTCACGATGTCGTGGCAGTCGATAAATGCCTCGTTGCCGTAGACCGGATTACCGCGTTGAAGCTCAATGATCTTTCTTGGCCTGAAGGTACTGAAGTCGAAGCGGTGGCGCTCAATGAAAGTAGCTCGCCCTCATTGGTCATCACGAGTGATGACGCTGCATCAAAAGAGCCAGACCTCGATACGCTTCGGCTCACCAAGCTGCAAAAAACCATCGCCCGTGACGAGCGCTACACCGTCTCTCCCGAGGCCTTCTGGCAGATTCACGAACGTGCACCCGAAATTCTCGCTGGCCTCGTGCTTAAGGGACTCAACCTTAAAAAGGCGAGCCGCGTCATTGACCTCTACTGCGGGGCGGGGCTCTTCACCAAGGCGATTAGTTCTCAGCTTGGCCCCAATGGTCGGGTTACGGGGATTGAGTTCTCGAAGGTCGCCTGCAAGTCGGCTCGCGCAAATCTCGCCGGACGTGACGGTGTTGAGATCATCACTTCTCGCGTAAATCAGCGTGCCGTTAACGAACATGCGGTGACCTGCACCCATGCCGTCATCGACCCTCCGCGAAGTGGAATAGACAAGAGGGCCTTGGTCGCCCTCGCCGCCATCCCCACTTTGGAGCGCATCGTTTCAGTTTCCTGTGACGCAGGAACCTTTGCCCGAGATCTCAAGCTGTTCATGGAACATGGCTGGAAGGTCATTGATCTGCGGGCTTTCGACTTATTTGAAATGACCGAGCACGCTGAGTACATCGCAGTCCTCGTCCGCTCGTAATTTCCTAAGCGAAGTAAAATGGTTGCTAATTCATCGACAAGGGGATCCTGATGAGGAATGAATTTCGTAAGTTCAAGGTGAAGCAGCTGCTGCGTTCATCGGCAATGGTCGCCATAAGTCTGACAACTGGGCTCAGCCTTGCATCGTGCTCAAGTAGCCCCAAGCAGGGATCCAGTGCTCCGCAGACCAGCGCAGCTTTTCCTAAGGTCACCAGCGCCCAAAATGCGTCGGCACGGAAGGCCTTTTATGTTGTGCCGAGCGACTTGCGCTCGGCACCTGCGGGAAGCTTGATCCGCAGCCAGCAGGTCACTGGGCTAGCAGGTGTGCCCAAGGACACCAAAGTGTGGAGGATCATGTTTCACTCCCGCACCATCTACAACAAGGACATTGCTCAGTCTGGCTATGCCATGCTTCCCAGTGGCAGAAAGCCCACTGGGGGCTACCCCACCATTGCCTGGGCACATGGAACTTCCGGATTTTCAGCACCCTGCGGTCCGTCGTGGTTTGACGCTTCTGGACCCAGTGGCCTCTACCTCGTACCTCAACTCGGCAGCTACCTCAGCGCCGGTTTTGCAATTGCGGCCGCTGACTACCAAGGCTTAGGAATCAGCCAGGGCATACATCCCTATCTGCTGGGGCTCTCTGAAGGCCGCTCCGTCCTCGACGCAAGCCGTGCCACCCAAGAACTCGCCCGAGGTGAGTTGAGCAAAAAGGTGATCATCTATGGCCATTCTCAGGGAGGCCATGCCGCACTCTTCGCTGGAGAGATTGCTCCTCGCTACGCTCCCGATCTCCAAATTGCCGGCGTCGTCGCTGCGGCACCAGCAACGGGACTGTCCACACTAATTTCAGTAGTCAGTTCAGATATTGGTGCAGGCTTCATGCCCTTCTCTATTCCTACGGCCTGGGCTTGGTCGACCACCTACAAGGATCTCCCGAGTTCTTCGCTTTTCACCCCTGCGGGGATCACCTTCGCTAAGGCTGCCATCAGTAAGGGCTGCAGCAGCGAAGTTGGTCGTGCAATCACTCAGGCGAAGCTGACTCCGGCAACTGTCTTTTCTTCGAAGGCCAGTAGTAACCCTGTGGTGATGGCCCATGCCAAACTCAACGACCCAGGACGCGTGAAGACGAATTTCCCAATGTTGATCATTCAAGGAACTGCTGATGGAACAGTCCCGCCGGCCCTCACCGATTCTTTCGTTTCCTCTGCAGCCTGTCCGATAGGAGACCGTGTCGAATACCTCCACGCCGTCGGTGCCGATCACGGATCGGTAGTCTTCGTCTCAGCACCGAAGGTACTGAGTTGGATGCAGGACAGATTGTCCGGCATAGCTGCGACCACGACCTGCGGACAGCCAGGCGATGCCTCGAATCTGCCCTAAGAAGCACTGACTCGCACAGCGGGTTTTATCCCCTGATATGCACCATGACGGCCCAGGAGTCGACATGCAGGCTGCCTTATGCATACTGTGTGTGCAGACGGAAGAACGAGTCTCCCTTGGAGTTTGGGACTGATTGCCGTCGTGAACGGGGGTCTAGTCCAATGACGGCAGAGGAACTTCAGGATCTAGACGACCTTGCGCCTGCCACTGCAGGCTCGCCACGTCAACGTATCCCCTCAAGCCAAGCTCGACCCTTGCTGATTGAAACCTGCATCGCCATGCTCCGTGAGGAGCCTTTTGACGAAGTCACGGTGAGGCATATCAGCCAGCGTGCTGGCCTTAACCCCTCTGCCCTGATGAGGAACTTTGGGTCTATCGGCCGCCTCTTTGAGGAGGTCTGTGACGTTCTCCTCTACAACTGGGTCGCAAAGATGGCGGATCAACCCAATGAGGCCACGCTGACTGAACCCGACCTGATCTTGCGCACAAGGCTGCGCGCGTGGCTACTCGAAAAAGGTTCGGATCCTCAAAGTCTCATCACGGCGCAAGACAGCGACGCCACGCAGGCCATGTTGAAGCAACTCAAATCTCAAGTAGCCATCAGTGACCGCACAGCCAGCGCTTATCTTGATTTCCTTTCTTACGGAGCAGAGGGCTACATCCTGTTCTCATCCCTCCATCCCCAGGATGAGGCCCATCTCATGGACCTCCTCACTCTTACCAACGCACTCCAGGAGTTCCTCCCAGAAGTCGAAGCGCGTATTGGCTGGTCGCCGGACACAAGACCTGAGGCCTAATCCTCTTTAGGGTGATTGACCTCAGGGAACAAAGCACCTTGAGCAGCCGTTGAACCTGCCCTACCGCCGCCGCGGCCGCGTAGGACGAAGCCAATCAAAACCGCCAATGCGGCGCCAAGCAGCGGGCCAGCGATATAGACCCAACAAGAGCTGAAGTCAGAGGTGACGAGGTCTGGGCCCAGGCTGCGGGCAGGGTTCATCGAAGCACCAGAAAGAGGACTTGCCCAAAGGCCGGCGAGGGCAACATAGGCACCCACGCCAAGCGCACCCAACATGCCGACATTTTGTGCACCCGACGCGGTCCCCAGAATGACCGTGACAAGACCCATCGTAAGCACGAGCTCCATCCAGAAGGCTGAAGAGGCTGGGTAGTGCGCAGCTGGGTAGTTCGCGCCATAACGCGCAGAAACCTTGACGACCTGGTGGAGGAAATAAGCCGCTCCTGAAGCACCCGCAAATTGGGCGAGGAAATAGCCAGGCAGTCTTCTCCAAGGAAAGTCACCTCTTGCCGCAAAGGCAAAACTGACTGCAGGGTTGAGGTGCGCACCAGAGACCTTCCCCATGGAAAGAATGATGGCTAAGACCATGAGACCAGGTGCCGTAACCACTGCAGCTCGACTCATGCTTCCGGGAAACGCGTGGCTCATCATTCCGCCGCCGGCCGCGACCAGGACGAGTAGGAAGGTCCCGATCAGTTCGGCAACAAGCCTTCGCCACTCCTGCCTGGGATTTGAGAAGTCCTCAATCGTTTCGAGAAACTCAGAGCCCACCCACCTCAACTGCGGTCTTGGTTTCCCTGTTTTCGCCACGATGGGCTCCTGACTACATCATCCTCTCTGACTCTAGAACCAAGCTCGGTCGATGTCGCAACCAATTGAGAGTGTGGGGTGTGCAAAGTATTTTGATCATTCGTTGCGTGGCGGCGGCTCTTGCGGGTATTGGTTGGGCCAAGATGGTCTTTGAAAAACGAGATCCCTTCGATGACGGCTTCAATGACTCCTTCAATGACCGGCTCGATGATCAATAGCTGCAAAATTTCCGCAGCCGTCCCGGGTGAAGCGGCAACGCTTCACTTAGCCAGAGAACAGCTCTCCTAAAGGGGCAGATTCTGTGCGTCTCTGAATTCAAGCCCATCGAAGTTGCCCGAGTCGCGCCACTCAGCGATGTAGTCAAAGAAGGCGACCGCACCCAAGGGATAGCCAGAGAAATTCAGTTGCTCACGTCGGCCCAAGGGACCACCCTCATTGTTGTAGTAACCCGGGGTGCATTCAGCACTACCAAAGAGCATGCGTTCGTTCTCTTCGATGGCTCGAACCCAGGCTGTCTCCGCCTCCTTGGAGGCTTCTACGACTACTGATCCACGCTCACGAGCCGCTGAAAGAATTTTCGCGATAGTGCGAGCAGCCTCGGTCAAGTTTGAGGTGATATTGGAAATGAGATTGGCGCCCTGCGTTAGGCCCACAATGAAGAGGTTGGGGAAACCCGAAATATGCATTCCGTGAAGTGACTCCATCCCATCCCCCCAACGATCAGAAAGCGTCACCCCATGGCGACCCGTGGTTTCATAGCCCGTTCTTCTGGCATAGGCAGTCCCCACTTCAAAGCCGGAGGCAAAGACGATGACGTCGAGCTCATAGTGCTTATCCCCAACCCAGACACCGGTTTCGTCAATTTTCTCGACGCCGCGGCCGTCAGTATCGACCAGATGAACGTTCTTCCGGTTAAAGGTCTGAAGATATTCATCATGAAAACAGGGTCGCTTGCAGAGTTGCCTATACCAAGGTTTGAGACTCTCAGCCGTCGTCGGGTCAGCTACAACTTGATCAACACGAGCTCTGATTTCTTCCATTTTTTCATCATCAGATTCTTCATAGGCCGCGCGGACAAGTTCGAGGGTGAACTCCTCGTTTTCCATCCGCTCTGCAACCTTTGCCCAAATCCGTTTTGAGATGTCTGTCCAACCATCATGAACAAGGTCCTCATCGGCCGCTCCGCCGGTCTGCAGAACCGCAAAGTTTCTCAACCATCGTTCGTGCCAACCTGCTTCTAAAGAGCCGTACCACTCAGCATCTATTGCATGGTTATTGCGCACGTCAATGGAAGACGGGGTCCGCTGAAAAACAAATAGTTCTTTTGCATCACGACCTAAAGGTGGCAC
>CAZTQJ010000028.1:0-9590 GCA_964615615.1 uncultured Acidimicrobiaceae bacterium | reverse complement strand
ATACGAGATAGCTTCAGGTGACTGAAGTTCAGACGTGTGCTCTTCCGATCTGGCCGAGTACTGAAGCTGTGGCAACACCGAGTCCGCTGATTGGCAAGCTTGCGCCTCCGCTCGTCGCTCGCAGTGTTGATGGCTCGAGTTTCGATCTTGGAGCACAGCGTGGTCATTGGCTGGTCGTGAATTTCTTTGCGAGTTGGTGCCCTCCTTGCAAAGAGGAGGCGCCAGAACTCGTTGCCTTTCATTGGGCACAAAGCCAAGCGCCCGATGGTGCGCAAGTAGTCAGCGTGGTCTTCAATGATTCCAATGCTGCCGCCAGTCAGTTCCAAAACTTCTACGGCGCTACCTGGCCACTGCTGGTTGACCCCGGTGGCAAGTTGGCTAACAGCTTTGGCGTCTTGGCCCCACCGGAGACCTTTGTGATTGATCCTTCAGGCCGAGTCCTTGCCGCCTTGACGGGGGCGAGTACCAAGGCGCAACTCACTGCGGTGTTGACTAAGGCCAAGCTCGCAGAGCGGATGAGCAATGGCTCGTAGCCAGCGCTCCATGCGCCTAAGTGCCCTTGGGGTGGGCCTGCTCTTGCTCGTGACCTTGATCTTCGGTTCAGGTGCGCTCTCCTCGGCGCCGCTTTCTCGCGCCGACCACATTGCTGTTGTCGAAGCGGGAATCCGTTGCCCGGCCTGCGAAGGCCTCTCAGTCGCGGAGTCCAATGCACCGAGTGCCATCGCCGTGCGCCATCAGATCGAGGCCTGGGTCAAGGATGGGATCTCGGATCAGATGATCAAGGACCGCTTGGTCGCGCAGTTTGGTGCTTCCGTGCTCCTCGCCCCCCCAAAGAGCGGCCTGAGTTTGTGGCTATGGATCCTGCCCATTGCCTTAGCCCTGGGAGTAGCGGTGATTTTTGTCTTTCTCGTGATCAAGCGGAAGCGCAGTTAGGCGTGCCTGATTCCAACGCACGATTTCGCCTGGCCGATGAAATCACCCTGCTTGAGCGTTCTCTCGCTGACCTAGAACTCGAGTTTGCCGAGGGTGAGTTGTCCCAGGGTGACTATGAGCGACTGCGCAGTCGTGACCATGCGCAGCTCATGCTTGCGCGTTCAGCCCTTGAGGCCTCCCAGCAAGAAGCAGAGCCAGCTGTGGACCAAGCCGATGATGATCGTTCTGGGGAGCAGCCAGCAGCGCGGAGGCGACGCTCATGGTTACTCGTGCTTGGCTTCAGCTGCATTGCCCTCGCGGCCCTTGGCTTTGCGGCTACCTTGCTCGTGAATCGAGACCCGGGATCCACCCCCGGTGGACAGGCCCAACTCAATCCCGCCCAGCAGCTTGCTAATGATCTCGCTGACGCCCGCAGCTATGTGGCAGCCAATGACCTTGGTCGTGCGATATCGAAGTATTCAGCGGTGCTGCAACTGCGTCCTCGTAACTCCGAAGCTCTCGCCGAGTTTGGCTGGCTGAGCTATCGCGAGTCCATGCTGTCGGGAGATCGCCGAGCAGCCACCAAGGCTGAAGCCTTCGTGCGCAGGGCAGTTGTGCTTGAGCCCAAGCGAGCGGCAACACACTTCTTCGCTGGAGCCATTGCCTGGCAGCTTCATCATGATGCCAAGGCAGCGGTGGCTGAGTTTGATCAATTCTTGCGCCTAGCTCCTTCGGCTGAGCAGTTGACTGCCGCCGCTCCCTATCTCAGGCGGGCCTATGGGGCCCTAGGGCTAGCCGTACCGGCGGCTCAGACGCCCTAGGAGCGCAGGGAGCGCAACTGGCTGACCGTTGCACCAAAGGCTGCAATCAAGCCCGCTACGCCCTCAGGGGAACTGTCCCAGCCCGTCGAGATGCGAAGCCCGTGGCGGGCATCCACTCCCATGGCTTCAAGTACGGGAGAAGCCTCGAGGGATTCTGATGCACAGGCGGAACCCGAATGCACCGCGAAACCTTGGCGCTCTAGGCCAATCAGTACGGGCTCGGCTTCAACGCCAGCGATGGTGAAGCAGCTGGTCTGACTAACTCGCTCACTTTCGCCACCGTCAATGAGCGTCACGCCATCGATGGCGCAAAAGCCCTCTTCGATCTGTTGGCGCAATTCAAGCAAGTGCTTTGCCTCATCTCGACGGCGCGTGGGGCTGAGGGTCTCTAGTGCAGCAGCAAGGGCAATGATGCCGAGTGCATTCTCGAGTCCTGCGCGTCGTGCGCGTTCTTGGCTACCTCCGGTGGCCAGTGGCTCTAAGCGCAAAGGATCGCGCAAGATGAGCACGCCTGTTCCTGCCGGTGCGCCAAAGGCTTCGGCGCCGAGGACGAAGATATCTGCCTCAAGCTCTGGGAGCAGATAGGGGAGGGCGCCGGAAAGGTCGCAGGCCAAGGGCGTTGCGAAAGCTTCGGCGCGCTCTGCTACTTCGGCGAGGGGCTGGATGATGCCTGTCTCGTGGTTGGCCAACTGGCACCAGAGGAGGCCGAGACCAAGCGCGAGTTCCTCGTCGAGTTGGTGGAGGTCGAGTGCACCAGCTTCGGTTGCTTCAAGACTGCAGACTTCGCCAAATTGTTCGGCTGAAGTCGCGACCGCTGATCGTTCGAGACCACTCAGGCCTACGCGGCGCTCTTGGCTACGTTCGAGGACGCCATAGGTGGCCATGGCGATGGACTCGCTGAGCCCGGAGGTGAAGATGACGCGCTGATGGCTGGTGGAGAAAAAGGATGCAACAATCTCTCGGCTTTGCTCGATGAGGTCGCGCAAGATGTGCGCTTCGCTGTGCAGACGCCCGGCATCGGCGCCGAGGTAGGGGAGAACGTGATTGATCTGTTCAATGACCTCAGGTCGCAGGGCTGCGGCTGAGGCGTAATCGAAGTAGTGACGGGCCACGGTTAGGCGGTGGCTTGGCAGGAGAGGTCGCCACGAGCCTTTGAGGACAACATGACACTGCCTAAACGACGCCGTGAACCCGAAAGGCCTGAGAGCATGCCATTGATCATGCCGCGATCCACCGCACAAAGGACGGGGAACTCCAGAGCAGCCGTGCCGAAGGGGCAGTGATCGGAAACGACTGAAGTGCCACCATCAACTTCTTCAGCATGCGCAGCGAAGCCATGGGCGGTGAGGGTGGCGGCAATGGCCTGCATGGCGGCAGAGACGGAGCGCGTGCCATCGGCCGGTGACATCTTGGTGGCCAGGTCGCGACCGTATTCTTCGCCGATGTCTTGGGCAAGGTTTTCTGCTTGTTCGGGCCCTAGGGCCGTGAGGGCGCCTTTGAGGAGAGCGACGAGGAGGTCATCGAGCCTCGTGGTGATCTCCAAAGAGTGATCCGTTGCTGACACGGAGTAGCGCTTGGCTGGCCTGCCGGTGTTGCCATGGTTGCGAGGAATGGCAATTTCGAGGTGGCCACCGGCTACCAAACGCTCGAGGTGGTGGCGTGCCACATTGGCGTGGATCCCAAAGGCATCAGCGACGTCTCGCACCGAGCAACTGGGGTGTTCGGTCACATGCAGGAAGATGGATCGCCGGGTTGGGTCCCCAAAGGCGGCAGTCAGGGCCCCGACTTCAGCGGAGAAACGCTCACCCCTGCCGAGCTCTGAGGCACTCGAGATTGCTCTCATGTCTGGCACAGGCTCCACGGTGGCTAGTGTACCGACGCGGCCTCAGCGATCGCCGAGGCCCTTAAAAACGGGGTGACCATGGCTGATATCCAGCGCGCAGTGCTCGAAGCAGTTGAGTCCGTCAGGGACCCTGAACTTGACCTACCCCTAGCCACTTGTGGCTTTGTGGTGGGCGTAGCGGTTGACGGAGGAGAAGTTGAGGTAGCCCTCGCCCTCCCCATGGGGGCCTGGCCTGGCCGCTCCATGTTGGAAGAAGCCGTAGCTCGGGCGACATCCGCCGTTGCAGGTGTGGATTCGGTGACCGTCGCCACCAAGATCATGGACGAGGCCGAACGCCTCGAACTTCGCAGCACCCTGCGCCTCCTCATGGGCGCAAAGGGCGATAGCGGTCATGACCATGGCCACGACCATGGAGACGCGACACCGCGCTTCATGGCCAGAGGCTCAAAGACCCGCATCATCGCAGTCGGTTCCGGCAAGGGTGGTGTTGGTAAGAGTTCAGTGACGGTCAACCTTGCTGTTGCGCTCGTCAAAGAAGGAAAGCGTGTCGGCCTCCTTGACGCCGACGTCTACGGCTTCTCGGCACCCAAGATGCTTGGCTGCGACCACGACCCGGTCATCCTCGGTGACACCGTCATCCCTGTGCCCGCCTACGGCGTGCGCTGCCTTTCCATGGGTTTCTTTGTCGATGATGACCAGCCCGTGATTTGGCGCGGACCGATGCTGCACAAGACCATTGAGCAATTTCTCACTGACGCTTATTGGGGCGAGCCGGACTTTCTCTTGATTGACATGCCTCCGGGGACGGGTGACGTGACCTTGTCCATCGCCCAAGAACTTCCTAGCGCTGAACTCTTGGTCGTCACCACGCCACAAGCAGCGGCTCAGCGTGTTGCCCAGCGTGCCGCCTTTGCAGCGCGCAAGCTCAAGATGCCCGTTCGCGGTGTCGTGGAGAACATGTCTTGGTTCACCGGCATTGATGGAACGCGTTACGAACTCTTTGGAGCCGGTGGCGGAGCCAGCCTTGCGGCTGATCTCGATGTCCCCCTGTTGGGTCAGATCCCCTTTGTCGAGTCGATTCGCGAAGGTGCTGATGAAGGGCGTCCACCCGTGGCCAATGATCCTCACAACGAGTCTTCTGAGGCATTCCGCGAGCTCGCCCGGGCAGTAATTGCTCAAGGCCCAGCTCGCGTGTATCGCTCTGAACTCAAGATTGGCTAAGCAAGCTTCGCTACGATCCTCACAGACGAGAGGAAACGCTATGCAAAACCTTCAGGGAAAAACTGCGGTGGTAACCGGGGGCGCCAGTGGCATTGGCCTGGCCATGACCAAGCGTTTCCTTGCCGACGGCATGAACGTGGTCATCGGCGATATTGAGCAGCCGGTGATGGCTGCAGTCGCTCAAGAACTCGCTGATGACGCTGATCGCATCGAGATGGTGACCTGTGATGTGCGTGATTTGGCCCAGGTTGAAGCGCTGCGTGATGCTGCCCTTGCTCGCTTCGGGGCGGTCCATGTGCTTTGCAATAATGCCGGCGTTGGCGGAGGCCCGGCTATTGGTTCGACTGCGAAGATGTGGCAGTGGGTTATCGACGTTGACATCACTGGCGTGACGAATGGCCTGGTGGCTTTTCTCGATCTATTTCTGGCTCAAGACGAGGGCCACGTGGTGAATACGGCCTCACTCGCCGGCCTTGGTGGAGTGCCAGGCATGGGTCCCTACTGCGCAGCAAAGTTTGCCGTGGTTGGGCTTTCCGAGTCGCTCTACTACGAGCTTGCGATGCGCCGTTCCCAGGTCCACGTCTCCGTCTTGTGTCCTGGTTTTGTGAAGACTCAAATTGCAGAATCTGGCCGCTCCATGCCTGATGAGGTGCGCGATGAACTTGGCGAAGCAGGCGAAATCGGCATTGAGATTGTTCGCCAAGTCGTTGCTTCTGGCATTGATCCCGAGCTTGTCGCTGCTCAGGTTGCCGATGCCATCGTGAACGAGGATTTTTGGATCCTGACGCACCAAAAGGCTGCCCTAGGGACCATGCGCGGCCGTCTGGCCTGGATGGAGGGCGGCAAGCCTCCTGGCATTTCCTTGGACAATGCCACCCGCGGAGACTGAAGCCAGCGAAGAACACGCTCTCTGAGCCATCGGCTGAGAGAGCGTGTTAGCGATCGATTCCTTGGGGAAGACGGTCATCGGGCCAGCCCAGATGTTCTTGAGCGCAGCGGAAGGCATAACGATCGGTCATGCCGGCAACGTAGGTGACCGCGGCGCGTAAAGCCTGGGGGTCTTTCGCACTGAGCCCGCCATCTTCAGCAACTTGGGGGATGAGCTCAGGTTGTTTGGCAAAGTATTCAACGAGGGCCTGCAGTACTTCAACCACGGCCTTGCCTTGATTGAGTGAGGCTTCACGCAGGTAGATCTGTTCATAGTTGAAGGTCCGAAAGGCTGCGAGGGCCTCGGCCATTTCCGGGTGCATGCCAATGCGACCCGTTGCCAGGGTGGTGGCCACCATGGCATCGATAAAAGAACCCAGCTGAGCGCCACGGTGGTCTCCACAGCGATCTTGGACTAACTGAGGTAGGTCATCGGGAAGCACGATCTTTGCGTCAATGGCATCTTCGAAGTCATGGCAGACGTAGGCAATGCGGTCTGCCCAGCTCACCACCTCACCTTCGGGAGTACTGGGCGCTGGCCGGGACCAACTGTGATTACGAATGCCGTCGAGGGTCTCGACGCAGAGGTTGAGGCCGGCCAAGGAAACATCGGCTCCCCAGGGCGCGTGATCAAAGCCGCCATCCACATAAGGATCGAGGGCATCTTCACTGGCATGGCCTCCAGGCCCATGACCGCAGTCATGGCCCAGGGCGATGGCTTCGGTGAGTGCGACATTGAGTCCACAGGCACGCGCAATGCCCGTCGCCACCTGTGCGACCTCGAGTGCATGAGTAAGGCGAGTGCGCATGTGGTCGTCAGGGAAGACAAAGACCTGAGTCTTGCCGGCGAGTCGCCGAAACGAGGCTGAGTGGAGGATGCGGTCACGGTCGCGTTCAAAACAGGTGCGCCAGGTATCGGGCTCCTCGTCAAGGGCCCGCACTCCGGCCCCTGTTGCTCTGGTGGCAAAGGGGGAAAGGCGAGCGTTCTCATCGAGCTCGCGCAGGCTTCGGTCTATGCCTTCAACGCCAATATCGCTCACCCGGGCCTGAGAATTCGCATGGGCGACAACGACCTCGCCGTCGGCGAGCTGGCCCGCCATGGTGGCTGCCCAGGCCCTTGCCCGCTCTGAAGGTCCGGATTGTGTTTCATGGTCCATGCCTCCAGTGTGGCCGAGGCCAGTAACGTGGAAGGTGCACCACTCAAGGTGCCCAGCCACAAGGGAGCAACAGGTGGAAGTTCGCATCGGAATCGTTCAGACCGGCAAGGAGCTCGAGATCGAGCTGGCCGAAGATGAAAAGCGCGACGACGTGCGCAAGCGCATCGATGACGCCATCGCCTCGGATGGTGTGCTTTGGCTCACCGACCGCAAGGGCCGCGAAGTAGCCGTCCCGATTGCCAAGCTCGCCTACATCGAGGTTGGGGCTCCCAGCTCTGATCGTCGCGTCGGCTTCGGCCAGCCGTGACCTCGGCCCCCGAGGGGGCCAGCACCAGACTGCGAGGTCTTGGAGACCTCGAACTGATCGTGGTGACCGGCAAAGGTGGAGTGGGTAAGTCCACGATGGCCGCCGGTATTGCCGAAGCCTTGCATCGCTCGGGCAAGTCGGTGTTGCTCTGCGACATTGAAGCTGGCAGTGGAGCCGCGCAGGCCTTTGAACTCGACCCGCTCAGCTTCACGCCGACGGAGATACGCCCGGGCTTTTCGGCCATGGCCATGGATACTGAAGCTTCACTTCGTGAATATCTCAAGATCTACCTTCGTATTCCCATTATCGGCAAGATCTCTCCCTTGGCGAAGGCCTTCGATTTTGTCGCCACGGCTGCGCCCGGGGTTCGCGAAGTCCTCACGGTGGGCAAGCTTTGCTACGAAGTGCGTGAGCGCCACTACGACGTCGTGGTCGTTGACGCTCCTTCAAGTGGCTATGTCACGAGTTTGCTGAATGCGCCTGAAACCATTCAGGCCCTCGCCCAAGTCGGCCTGATTCGTTCGCAGACGGACTGGATGCTTGAGATCCTGCACGATCAGCAACGAACGGGTGTTGTCTGCGTGACGACGCCAGAAGAAATGCCGGTCACCGAGACCATGGAACTGCTCGATCGACTTGCTGAGCAGACTGCGGTCGCCCCTTCGCTCATTGTGGCAAACCGCGTCTTGCCAGAGTCCTTCAACCTCCGTGAGCGCGAGGCCTTTGACGCATTGACTGCAGCGAGAGGTCTCGCTGCAGTGAAGACCAGTGCTGGAGAGCTCGGGCTGAGCGCACTGTCTTTGGCAAGAGCGGTGGAGGGCATTCGTCGTCAGCGCATGGCTCAACTCGGCGACTTGCTCGAGGGCATTGGAGATCTCGATATCGCGCTCATCCCCGAGCTCTTTGCCGTGCCATCGGGTTTGAGGATGACCTCGCTCATTGCCGATGCCCTGATAGAGGAACTCACATGAGTAGCGCACTGGGTGCACTGCTCAGTTCTCGAGAAATTGTGATTACCTGTGGCCCCGGCGGGGTCGGTAAGACCACAACGGCCGCGGCTCTGGCGACAAGCGTTGCCTACGATCTCGGTGGCGATGTCCTGGTCTTGACGGTTGACCCCGCTCGTCGTCTCGCCCAAGCCCTTGGCCTTGAGGGTCTGGGCAATGAAGTCACCGAGGTGGAACTCGTCCAACAAGGCGATAAGGCAGCTCGCGGCCGCCTCTTCGCCGCAATGCTTGATATGAAGCAAAGTTGGGATGCCCTGGTGGTCGAGCATGCCCCCAATGAGCAGACGGCCACATCGATTCTTGCTAATCCGCTGTATGACAACATCACGAGTCGCTTTATCGCTAGTCATGACTACATCGCCATGGAGAGGCTCTATGAACTCCATGGTGAGGGTAAATACGACCTCATCGTGGTAGACACGCCACCCTCTCGCACGGCTCTGGACTTTCTTGACGCGCCAGCGCGGATGGAGGAATTCTTCTCCTCTCGATTGCTGCGCTGGATTATTGCCCCCTATCGCAACCGCCTCGTGGGCATGGCCTCCAAGCCTTTTTCCCAGGTTGCCGATCGCATTCTGGGGACGCAGTTTTTGGCGGACATCGCTGAGTTCTTTATCCTCTTTCAGTCCATGTATGAAGGCTTTGTGGACCGTGCTGGCGCGGTGGGTCGTTTGCTTGCTGATGAGCGCTGCGCCTTCCTCGTGGTTTCTACGGGCGAGGCAGTTCCCGCTCGCGAGGCCGGCTTTTTTGCCAAGGAACTCCAAGCGCGAGGCTTCATGCTCGGGGGCATGGTGGTGAACCGCATGATGCCTGAAAGCCTGACCCAGAACTCCGTATTGGAAGGGGCCAGAGCGCTTCACGAATCCAGCCCGGAACTTTCGGCCACGCTAGGGATTGACGAGGCGCTGATGAAAATGGTGACGAGCGAACTGCTGCGTAGCCTCGAGGACTTTTCAAAACTTGCACTTCGTGAGCAGGCCGAGCGGTCGGTCTTGGGCGATTATGCGGATGTGCTTGCCCTGCCCTACCTGGCTGAACCAATAACTGACTTGGCTTCTTTGCTCACCTTGGGCCGCCTTGCCATCGGTGTTCAGTGAGGAAGCACGAGCGGTCCTAGCATCAGGTCATGGACCTTCGATTGCCTTTGGAGATTTAGGTGCTCGACTACCACCTCCACCTCTGGCCCCATGAGTTTGCTGAGACGCCGCTCTCTCTTGATCAGATCGCCGCATACTGCGAACACGCCCAGGCTGCCGGCGTTAAAGAAATAGCGCTCACCGAGCATCTCCATCGCTTTGTTGATGGCCGAGAAGCCATCGGACATTTTTGGGCCGATGAACCTGATCTCGGTCTACGCGCGTCCATGGATGCTTATTTTGATCATCACGCCCACGC
>CAZTQJ010000027.1:0-9664 GCA_964615615.1 uncultured Acidimicrobiaceae bacterium | reverse complement strand
TGTGCTATGTATTTTTTTTTGGTGTCCAGCCCCCCCCCACACAATCCACGGCTCTGAACACTCTTTCCCTACACGACGCTCTTCCGATCTAGGGCAACTTTGAAGTCATGCAGTCGCTGGATATCGTCTGCTTCGGCGGGTGCGTAACCGCGGCCTTTTTCAGTGAGGACATGAACCACAATGGGTCCATCCCATTCCTGAGCGTGCCGAAGGGCATCTTCGAGCACCGTGATGTCGTGGCCATCAATGGGACCGACGTAGCGGACCCCGAGATTTTCGAAGAAGGTATGAGGGGTGACTACTTCGCGAAAAGCGCTGGTGATGCCATGAATAGACTGATAGGCGAGAGATCCCAGTCCTGGAATGTCGCGCACAGCCTGGCGGAGGCGCTCTCTCGTGGCCACATAGGTGGGGTTGAGGCGAAGCGTGGTGAGGCTTGAGGAGAGCTTGGAGACCGTGGGTGCGTAACTACGCCCATTGTCGTTGAGGACCACCACGGCGCGCGATGCGGAGTGGCCGAGGTTGTTGATCGCTTCGTAGGCAAGGCCTCCGGTGAGTGCACCGTCACCGATGACCGCAACAACAGTGCGCTCTCCACCCCGACCCAGGAGTTCACCCCGCAGTTCAAATGCACGAGAAAGCCCATGGGCGTAGCTCAACACGGTTGAGGCGTGCGAGTTTTCAATCCAGTCGTGCTCGGATTCACTGCGATTGGGGTAACCCGAAAGTCCACCTTCCTTGCGCAGGCTAGAAAAATCCTTCGCCCTGCCGGTGAGCATCTTGTGGACGTAGGCCTGGTGGCCGGTGTCAAAGAGAATGGGGTCTTGGGGGCTATTGAAGACCCGATGAAGGGCAATGGTCAGTTCGACCATGCCGAGATTGGAGCCAAGGTGCCCGCCCGTCGTGGTCACCGTAGAAACGATGCGATCGCGGATTTCGGCGGCAAGGATCTCAAGTTGCTCAAGCGAGAGGCCGTTGAGGTCCTGGGGGAGGTTGAGGTCGTCGAGCATGGCGTTGTGGCCTATTGGGGCTGCCTCCACGTTAGCCCTGTTGTCTCGAGGAAGGTTCTGTGCGAAGCCTCAACAGCGCATAGGCCGAGGCAATGGAAGCAGAGGCCACGAGGATCCACAAGCCCTTATCTGCGCCGAGGTGCTGGGTCACCGCACCAATGATGGGTGCACCTCCCACCCAGCCTACGTATCCCGCCGCCGTGAAGGCCCCAATCACTGTCGCTGGCGAACTCGTCCTTTCCCCAACATCAGACATCATGAGTGGCCAGATCACGGTGAGACCAATCGCTCCAACCGTAAGACCGATAGCGGCCAAAACAGTCGAGTGGGTGAGCGATTCAGCCAAGAGGCCGCATGCTCCCAAGCCGGCTCCGATGGCGACACCAGCAATGGGTGTGCGTGACCCAAAGGCACGACCACCGAGCAGCCTGGTCATCCCCGCAATGGCACTGGACAAGCCAAAGGAGACCGCAGCGATGGCGGCAGGTGCTTCGAGGCTGTCGCGCAGGTAGAGAATCCCCCAAGTGCTAATGCCCCCAGAAGCCGCTTCGGCGACCGCGAAGATGATCATGGGGAGCAGCAGCCCTTCTCGCCGAATCACCGAAAGCGCGCGCGCTGATCGTTCATGATTTGCCGGGTCGACATAATCACCGGATGGTGAGGGAATGGCCACCGGCAATGCATTGGGGCGTGAAACACTGAGTCGGTCATCATGGCGCGACAGTGCAATCGCACTCGCAAACGCGATCATCAGCGCAAGTCCAAAGAAGAGCCATCGCCAGCTGAGACTCCCTTCGAGGGCAAAGCCGGTGGCGATGGCGGCGATGACGCAACCCGCGCTGTAGAGCGCGTGGAATGAAAGCAAACCTCCTGCGTTTCCCTCGAACTGAATCGTGGCTACAGCATTCATCGAACTATCCACGGGAGCGCTCAAGCCTCCGGCTACAAAAAAGACTAAGGCGAAGCACCAGCCCGAAGTTGGTAGGCCAAAGAGGACCATGGCAGATGCCCAAACGACGAGCGTCGTTGCCAGTACCGTCGCCGGTGGTCGCTTCTGCGTGAGGCGAAGGAAACGTGCTGCGGCGAGGGCTCCTGTTGTTTGGGTGATCGCAAGCAGAAAGCCAAGGGCGGTGTCGGAGAAGCCAATGTCGTGCCTGATATCCGCGATGCCAACAGCCCAAATGCCCCAGAATGCGCCAAGCGCAAGGAATGCGAAGATGGCAATCCGCGCGACAGGGCCCTGGGTTCCCCCAGCTTCAGTCTTGGTGGGCGCATCATCCACGCCCGGTACGCTATCGCTCGTGACCATGCCTCTCGTAAGTCCTGAACTCTGTGAGCTCGTCCTCGCTGAAGCCCTGCTCACCGGTGGTGAATTCGCCGAGATCTACGCCGAGGACCGCAATAATGCCAGCGCTGTTCTCGATGACCACCGAGTTGAAGAGTTGTCTTCAGGTCGTAGCCGGGGAGCGGGCATCAGAGTCGTCAGCGCGGAGACCACCGGCTTCGCCCACACCGCTGATCTCAGCGAAGCTGGTCTGCTGGCTGCAGCGCGAGCAGCTTCAGCGGTCGCGAGTTCGAGCAGGGGGGCAAGTAAGGGAATCGCCTTAAGCGGCACTGTTGATCTACCTGAAGCCACACCCAGCGTTGATCGCGCCAAGGTGGTCGAGATGCTTCAGCGCGTCGATGAGCACGCCCGCTCCCAAGGATCCGCAATTACCCAATCACAGGTTGGGGTAGCCGATGGTTATCGACGCTTTATTGTCGCCAACTCTGACGGGCTCTTGGCTAGCGATCATCAGACGCGCACGCGCTTCAATGTCACCTGCATTGCCACGGGTGATACGGGTATGCAAACTGGTTACGAAACCATCGCTCGCACTGAGGGCTATGAGATCCTGAGCGATGAAGCCGTGAGCGCGGTGGCCAAGGAAGCGGCTCGTCGTGCCTTGGTAAAGCTTGATGCGCGACCGGCTCCTTCTGGTGAACTCGCCGTGGTTTTAGCCGGTGGCTCGGGTGGCATCCTCTTCCACGAGGCCTGCGGGCACGGCCTTGAAGCTGACCACATCGTTAAAGACACCTCGGTCTATGCCGGCAAGGTGGGTCAACGTGTGGCGAGTGAGCTAGTGACTTTGGTTGATGATGGCACCGTTGCGGGTGAGTGGGGACACTTCGCCATTGACGATGAGGGTATGCCCGCGGCACGAAACGTCTTGATCGAAAACGGGATACTGACTGACTACATGTGGGACGGACTGCGAGCGCGTCGCGCTGGCCGCAGATCCTCGGGTAATGGCCGTCGGCAGAGCTACCAACATCTGCCCATGGTTCGTATGACGAATACCTACTTGCTGGCAGGCAATGCCACGGCCGAAGAAATCATCGCTGATACGGACTATGGCGTTTATGTGGCAAAACTGGGCGGGGGGCAGGTAAACACCGCTACGGGCGACTTCGTCTTTGGGACCTCAGAGGCCTACCTCATTGAACATGGCCGCATTACCGCTCCACTACGTGATGCCAATCTCATAGGCAACGGCCCAGAAATCTTGCAGAGAATTGACGCAGTAGCCAACGACTTTGCCATGACCCCAGGTACCTGTGGCAAGGATGGCCAGAGCGTTCCTGTGGGCTGTGGTCAGGCAACCCTCCGCCTCACTGGTGTGACCATTGGCGGTACTGCATCGTGAGTGACTTACTCAATCTTGCCGAGCAAACGCTGTCCCTGGCTCGTGGAGACGAGCAAGCTGAGGTTTACGTGTCGCGTGGCACGGAAACCGAAGTGCGTGTTTATGGAGGTGAAGTAGAACACCTCGTGAGTGCCTCTTCTTCGGGAGTGGGCATTCGTGTCGTGCTCCCAAGTTCGGATGGCTTTCGCACGGGCTTCGCTTGGGCGGGAAGCCTCGAGGCCGGAGTGGTTGCAGAAACCTTTGAAGCCGCGCGGCAAAACGCCGCCTTTGCGACGCCAGATCCCGACGGTGCTCTTCCTGCTTCCGATGGTCACCCTCGGGCCACGATGCCTCCTCCGAGTGACTCTTTTGCCCGTACGCCAACAGAGCGCAAGATTGCGCTGGCCAAGGCCTTAGAAGCGGCCGTACGTTCAGGTGATCCACGAATCCGCCAGGTTGACTCAGCGGATTACGCCGATGGTTGGGGTGAATCGGCAATCGCTTCGACCGCAGGGATACGTGCCTACGACGAGGATGCTGGTTCGTTTATCTCCGTATCGGCAGTGGCTGGTGAAGCCGAAGACACGCAGACAGGGTCTGGCTACAGCGTGGCGCGGAGTTTTGATGAGCTTGACCTTGAGGCCAGTGCCAAAGATGCCATAGAGCGCAGCACGCGCATGCTGGGAGCTCGCAAGATTGATTCTCAGACGACCACGGTGGTGTTTGATCCTCGAGTAACGGCAAGCCTGCTGGCCATTATTTCATCGGCCCTTTCTGGGGATGCGATCGTCAAGGGTCGCAGCATGTTTGCTGATCGCCTTGGAGAGCGCGTCGCCGTTAAGGGATTTAGCTTGGTGGATGACCCCACGAATCCGCTCGCCTATGGCTCATCTGCAGTCGATGGTGAGGGGCTCGCCTGCCGACCAACGACGCTCATGAGCGACGGCGTCCTTTCGGCCTTCGTTTTTGACACCCTTTCAGGTCGTCGCGCTTCCATGCCTTCAACAGGTTCAGCGCTCCGTGGCTACTCCTCAACACCAGGCCCAGGCTGCCAAGCGGTAAGTCTGCTCGGCGGTCAGCTAGAACCCGAGGCCATACTGGCCACGGTGGGTAAGGGTCTTTACGTGCATTCCATCTCAGGAGTGCACTCAGGGGTCAGCACGATCTCCGGTGATTTTTCCGTTGGGGCTGAGGGTCTCGTCATTCGCGATGGCGCTTTAGCTGAGCCAGTGCGCGAGATCACCGTAGCGTCGACCCTTCAGCGGATGCTGCTCGCGATCACCGCTATCGGCAATGACCTGACTTACCTGCCGGGTATGGCAACGGGCCAGACCATGGCCGTTGCTGAGATTGCTATCTCTGGTAACTAGCTAGCAGGCTTTTCTTTGCTCGGGCTCGCCGATGGCGTACTCGGAGCGACGCTTGGGCTCGCGGGACTGGCGCTATCGCTGCCTGAACTTGCTGGAGAGGAACTTGGGGGCGTTGAGGCAGAACTACTGGAGCGGCTGTCGGTCTTGTAGAAACCACTGCCCTTAAGCACAATGCCGACACTGCCAAAAACCTTCTTCACCTCGCCACCACATTCGGGGCATATCGAAACAGGCTCATCCGTAAACTTCTGGACCCGCTCAAAGCGCAGTTCGCAGGCCGTGCATCGATATTCGTAGGTGGGCACGCGTTCTTCCTTAGATGGTTCGCCGGGCCTCCACTGTACCGCCCTGCGCCTCCGGGCAGCTCTGGCGCAAGTTCTCCATTCCTGAAGGCCCGCTAAGGGCCGCGGGGGGAAGGGGGAGTTTGACCAGGAGAAATAGCGAGATAGGCCGAGCATTGCCTGCACCCTGGGACTGACTTTCACGATGCAGTACAGCCACTTGTGCCCCGTAATAATGCTTAATTCATTGGCTCGCTATTTGGTGAAGTCGGAGAAAGTGCCGAGGTGGTACTTGAAGTCGCGTGAAGCCGTATCCTTCCCCCTATGCCCAGCGACATCGACCCTCTGGAGCGGATAGAGAATCTCATTCTCTTCCTCTCTACTACCCCGAGAAACAAGGCCCGTTCTCTCGAGGAAATCCGCCAAGAGATTCCCGGCTTTGAGGGAGCCCATGATGCCGTACGCCAGAAGTTTGAACGCGATAAAAAACTGCTGCGCCAAATGGGTATTGAGGTCAAAGCTGAGGCCATCGATGGACCAGCGCAGATGGGTTACTGGATTGACCCCAATGAGCTCTACTTGCCGGATCTTTCCTTAAGCGCTGGAGAACAGGCAGCACTAGCGCTGGCGGTGGCCACTGTGGCAGCCGGTGACAGCAGTGGAAATGATGGACTCTTGAAGTTGGCCGTGGGGCCCCGGGCACCCCAGGCTGCGGTGAACGCCATTGATACCGATGTCAATCTCGCTCCACTTTTTGAGGCCATGCAGAGCAAGGCCGCCGTGAGCTTTCGTCATGCTGATCAAGATCGTGAAGTAACGCCAACGGGCCTTCGCTTTCATGCCGGGCATTGGTACCTTTCGGCTTATTCGCCCAGTCATGGTGAAATACGCAACTTTCGCCTTGACCGCATTGAAGGCCAGGTGGAAGTAGCTGCTCCGTCTTCGGGGGAGATTCCCGAGGAGTTCCAGTCGACATCGACGGCGGTTGTTACTCCTTTTGTTGACGCTGCCGACGGAGAAGCAGAAGGCTTAGACCTGGCGAAGATTTTGGTGAATGCCGACCTTGCTCGAAGGTTTCGTTATGAGGTGGGCTCAGCGGCGGAAATTCTTGATCACCCCGATGGTTCCCTCACGGCGACTCTTCCCTACGCGTCGTCACTCCTTTTTAGAACTTGGATCTTTAGTTACCTCGACCATGTGGTGGTCGAAGGGCCTGAGGCTTTACGCAGCGAGATCATCGACTGGCTCGAGTCGCTCGATGACTCCCTGGAGCCCAAGATAGAAGGCTTATCGCTCGCCAAGCAAGACGTGGCATTTTCCATGGCCATGCCTGAAGATGCTGCTCCAGCGCGTAAAAAGCGCATCGATCAGCGCGCACGCCTGCAACGTCTCTTAGCCATCCTGGGATTTATTGCGCAGCACGAGGTAGTTGAAATTGCTGAATTAGCTGAACGCTTTGGCATGGATGAAGCCGAGGTCATCGAGGAACTTGAACAGGCCGCTTGCTATGGCGTGCCACCCTATGACCCTGGTTGCCTGCTTGACATCATTGTCCACGATGGCCAAGTGACAGCTCGACTACCCGAGCAAATGGCTCAGCCTCGGCGCCTCACGACGGGAGAGGCTGTAGCCGTCTTGACCGCATCAAAGGGCCTCCTGGCCATCAAGGGTGGCGAAGGGAATACTGAGCTGCAGTCAGCGGTGAGCAAACTTGAGCGCGCATTGGACGCCTCAGGCCGACTCGAGGTCAATCTTCCTGCTCCCGAGTTGCTTCCTGCCATAGAGCAAGCCCTAGCCCAAGGCCATCGTCTCGCCATCTCGTATTACGTCAGTTCTCGCGATGAGATCACCGAGCGCGTGATTGACCCATTGCAGATCAAGACCTCTGCCGGCCTGTACTACGTCAGGGCTTGGTGTCACGAAGTTGATGCTGAACGAAACTTCCGTATCGACAACATTGAATCGCTCGAGGATCTTGGGGCCCAGCAGGATCATGCGACCCTGCTCGAGGTCGAGGTAGACGCCGATCTACTTCCCCTTGGGAGTTATGACGAGGTCATCGTGGCGGTGGATCATGCCGGCAGCTGGATTGCCGACTCAGTGCCTAGTTTGGCCGTGGAGTGGTCTGCAGATGGGGGAGCGCTGGTCACCCTCGCGGTTGCTGGAAAGGCTTGGCTGGAGCGTATTTTGCTTTCCCTAGGCGCTCACGGTCGCGTGCTTGGCCCCGATGAGTATCTCGAGACGGGGCCGAAGGCCGCGGCCAGGGTCCTCGCTCGCTACCGCTAGCGAAGATACAAGCAAGGCACTCAGGCATCCCTTCGGGGTGCTTACGCTTTATGCCCTGAGATCGCCCTCGGCTTCCTACTATCTCGCCAACCACGCCGAAGAATTCCCACCCGGAGCTGATCTCGATGCTCCTCACTGGTGGGGCAGGCAGGCGACAGCCCTTGGACTTGCAGGAGCAACGGCAGCCCAAGACCTAGAAGCGCTCTGCGAGGGTGCCGTGCCCAGGTCAGTGCGTCTCCATCCTCGAAGCATCCCTGCCTACGACCTGATCTTTAGCCCTCCCAAAGAAGTATCACTCCTGCTCACGGGATCTGCGCAGCTTGTGCTCACCGGCCTAGAGGCTCACCAGCGTGGCGTAGAAGCCGGCCTCTCCTATCTTGAGCAGTACGCGGCTTCAGTGGTCATCGGCCGCGGAGATGATCGCCAAATCAGCCCTGTTGGCGGTCTCCTCGTCCATCAGAGCACGCATGCCGTTTCGCGCAGTGGTGACCCTCATCTCCATACGCACTGCCTCACTGCCAATATTGGCCATGGTGAGGATTCACGATTTCGCGCCTTGGACGGACGCGGACTTCGCGCACATGTCGCTGCGGCAAACGCCCTCTACCTCTCCGAGCTGAACTTCCATCTCGCTAGCAGTCTCAAAATTGAGCCATGTCGCCTCGATGATCAGCAGGCTGCGCTCCTGAGGGCAAGTTTCTCCGGCAGAGGGGCTGAAGTGGCCCAGATGGGTAAGTATTCGCGCCCAGCGTCAAGGTCTTGGGCGCAGTCGGATTTGAAACGTGCATGGGACCACAAACTCCATGATCTGGGTATTCACGAGGAGCAACTTCTGGGTCACGTCGTGCCAGCAATGAGCAAGTATCTCGACGAGCACCAATTCGCCTCCCATCTCCTTGGTGATGATCGACGTCGCAGTCGACGTGACCTAGTTGAGGCATGGGCATCATCGGCGAAGGTGAGCAGGGCGCGTGATGTTCTTGACTGCGTGGAACAACTTGAGCCAAGTCGGGGCTGGGGTATCGGTGAAGCACAGGTCTATCCGCGTCCCCTGCTTGCGGGTCGGCGATCGTTGGCGCGACTTGGCCCGCGACCCTTAGAAGCCCCGGCCTTAAGGACCTGGATGCAGCGAAGCAGGCTTATCGACCGAGCTCGCGAGCCTGAATCGAGACTTCGCGCTCTCGCTTCGCCCGAGGGGGCCCTTCTTGCTGCTCGGGGAAGAAGGATTCAAGCTGCACCCAACTTGCCTGCCTTCGAGCGTCCAAGGTGAGCGCCGCGCCAGGCTTGCCTTGGGCGATGACCGAAGGCTCTGCGCGCGGCTTCCAGATTGGCGCAACCGTTCGAGAACTCGAACGTCGCAAGCCCCTTCCTGACGATGATGTGGAGACGGAGGGGAGGCAGACATCCCCGATGAGGGTGGATAGGTCTCGCAGGGTCGAGACATCAGCAATGCCCGGTAGCACCATGGTGACCGGAAAGAGGGAGAGAAAGCCTCGGCCTTGGGCTCCCCAGCGAGCTTGAGCCTGTGAGAGGTCTTGGAGGCAGGCCAGGGTGAGTACTCCTTGTCCTCCCCCTTCGCTTACCAGTGCTGGCAGGCCTCGCATGGGGGCAATATTGGCTACCTCATCAAGAGCAAAGAGTGTTGAAGGGAGGTCTGGCTGGCGAGCATGAAGGCGGAATGAGGCTTCCTTGATCTCCTCAAGAAGACCCACGACCAACGGTGCTACGGCCCGCTGAACGGAACTCGGCGAGCAGATATAGAGCGTTGCTGATTCGGCAACGAAGTTGCTGACGTCTATGGCGCGGCCTTGGGTTGAGGCGAGCGCTGCGGGGAAGCGATAGGCAGAGAGCACCCCCGAGGCCGTCGACCAAATTCCCGAGAGTTCGCGGCTATCTGAAGTCAAGATCCCCTCGAGGACGGCCGCAGCCGGATGTTCGCTGCCAACAGTCTGATCGAGCCTCCTTAGCGCACTGTTCCCGTCACGCCTATCTATCCAGTTCAAGATCGGAAGAGCGTCGTGTAGGGAAAGAGTGTTCAGAGCCGTGGTGAT
>CAZTQJ010000026.1:0-9830 GCA_964615615.1 uncultured Acidimicrobiaceae bacterium | reverse complement strand
ATCAGCAAGGGAAAGGTCTTGGCTGATCTGACCCTGCAGAAATGTCTGCGTATCGGCTCCATGGACGGTGAGTATGTCTCGAGCTACAAACAAGACTAGATCCTCGCCGCGTTAGCGAGCGCTGCCAATACGGCAGTCGCTTTGTGCCAACACTCTTCATCTTCACGCTGGGGATCGCTGTCGGCCACGACACCTGCTCCCGCTTGTACTGATGCGACGCCATGAGCCACCACCATGGTGCGAATGGCAATGGCCGTGTCGATGTTGCCCGAGAAGTCAAGGTATCCGACTACGCCTCCATAGATTCCTCGTCGCGTAACTTCGAGCTCATCAATAATCTGCATCGCGCGAACCTTGGGCGCACCCGAGAGCGTGCCTGCGGGAATTACCGCTCGCAGTACATCAACAGCCGAGACATCTGCACGGGTACGGGCAGCAACCTGTGAGGTCATATGCATGATGTGGCTAAAGCGTTCGACGATCATGAACTCCTCAACCTTTTCGCTGCCAAATTCGGCCACCCGACCCAGGTCATTGCGAGCAAGGTCAACCAACATCACATGCTCAGCAATTTCCTTGGGATCTTCAACGAGTTCTCCCGCTAAGCGGAGGTCCTCAGATTCTGTTGCCCCTCTCGGCCTCGAGCCAGCAATGGGACGCGAAATGACCTGACGATCGCGCAAGCGAACCATTGCCTCGGGCGATGAACCCACTACGACTACCTCGCCAAGATTTAAGTAGTAGAGGTAGGGACTGGGATTGAGCTGACGCAGGATGCGGTAGACGGTGAAACTGTCCTTGGGCGCAGGCGTATCGAAGCGTTGCGCTAAGACGACCTGGAAGATATCGCCTTCAACGATGTATTCCTTGGCTGCGCGCACAGCATCTTGGAAGGCCTCGCTCGTCACCGAGCGGCGTACGTCATCGGGAAGCAGACCACGTTCGGGAACCGGGATAGGGGGCAGGACCTGAGGAGCAGCACAGGCGCGCTCGAGATCATCAAGTTCAGCCTGCGCTTGGGCAAAGCGCCCTGCTGCCCAGTCATCCGTCATCACTTCAGGAATCACTACATTGCTAATCAGCGTTGCGCGTTGCTGCCAGTGGTCAAGCACAACCACTGAGGAAATGAAGACCAAAATTGCCTCAGGTATATCGAGCCCTGCAGTGTCAGGAGCCGGCAGGTTTTCGACCTCGCGCACGACGTCATAACCCAGGTAGCCAACCAGACCGCTGTGTAGAGGCGGCAGTCCCTCGAGAGGTTCTTCGTGAAAAGCCTCGAGTATGGCTTCGAGGGCCTCGAGCACACCCTTAGAGCCTTCACCGAGATCAGCCAAGACTCCCTCGCGTGTCACCACGCTGCCCCTTGCGGTGAGGCGATCTGCTGAGGCACGACCCACAAAGGAGTATCTGCCCCAGCGGTCACCGCCCTCAACGGACTCAAGGAGAAAACCCTGACCTTCGCCTACGAGACCGTGATAGAGCGCTACCGGCGTCACGCCATCGGAGACAACCTCTCGATACACCGGAACAATACGCCGGGTCTTGCTGAGCGCTTCAAAAGCTGCAAAGTCCATGGCGCCCATGATTAGGCCTCGGAGTCGACAGGATTGCCCGGTCCAGAACCGAGTTCGCGATAGAAGCAGCTGCGTTCTCCGGTGTGGCAGGCCCCACGCCCATGTTGGTCGATAGTCACGAGCAAAGCATCGCCATCGCAGTCAATCGCTACGGAGCGGACGTATTGGCGGTCCCCCGAGGTCTCGCCCTTCTGCCAATATTCTTGGCGGCTGCGACTCCAAAACCAGGTTCGCCCAGTTTGCAGCGTTCTCTCGACGGCTTCAGCATTCATGTAGGCAACCATCAGTACGGCCGAGTCGCGCACATCTTGCACTACGGCAACAATGAGGCCATCAGCGTCATACTTCAATCCAGCCAGGAGATCAGCGTCTATCCCTTGCAGTGCTGTACTCATAGATATTGACCTGTTCCTCCCTGATCTGAGCGCGTCGCTACGGCATGCACGTCGCGTTCTCGCAACACCACAAACTCTTCGCCATCCACTTCAACCTCAAGACGGTCTTCGGGGTTGTAGAGCACCGTGTCGCCCTCTTTGACCGCTCGCACGTGGGGCCCAACCGCGATGGCCTCAGCCCAAGCCAATCGACGCGAAACTTGTGCTGTCGCGGGGATCAAAATCCCAGCCCTGCTGCGGCGCTCGCCTTCGCCATTCGTGGGGCGAACCAGAACGCGGTCAAAGAGCACGGTTATGGCTTTATTGCCAAGCATTCCTGTGCTCTTTTGCGTCCCTGCCATGGCTAGAAGGGTACAGCCTTCCCGCCTCCCCACTGCCGCTCAGGAAGGTCGCACCGTGATGCCAGAGGCCAAGAGGGCCTCCTTCACCTCTCCGATACTCAAGGTCCCCCGGTGAAAGACCGAGGCCGCCAAGAGCCCTGTTGCCCCGCCGAGGCTGGCGCCCTGCGCAAAATGATCGAGCTCACCCACTCCACCCGAGGCAATCAGGGGGATGTGCACCGTCTGGGCCGCCATGGCCAGCATGCTGAGGTCGAAACCCAGTTTGGTGCCGTCACGGTCCATGGAGGTCAGCAGTAATTCGCCCGCCCCACGCTGCTCACCCTCTCGGATCCACGCAAGTAAGTCTCGTTCAGTATCCGTGCGACCGCCGTGGGAAAAGACCGTCCAGGCGCCTTCGCTCTTGAGCTTGGCGTCAACAGCGAGCACCACGCACTGCGAGCCAAACTCATGCGCGAGTTCGGTGATCAGTTCTGGACGCGCTAGAGCCGCACTGTTAATGGCAACCTTGTCAGCCCCGGCACGAAGTAGTGCTCTCGCATCCTCAACGCTGCGCACTCCACCACCGACCGTAAGAGGGATGAAGACCGATTCAGCAGTGCGAGATACCACATCAATCATGGTCTTGCGTTCGTGATGGGAAGACGTGATGTCGAGAAAAACCACCTCGTCAGCACCTTGCGCGTCGTAACGACTCGCAAGTTCAACTGGATCGCCTTCGTCGGTGAGGTCAAGGAAGTTCACCCCTTTGACGACGCGGCCGTCATCAACATCAAGACAGGGGATAACGCGAACTACCTGCACCGTTGCTTCGCTTCTTCAATCGTGAACAATCCTTCGAGGAGCGCTCTTCCGACAATCACGCCAGCCATGGCATTATCGGCATGGCTGCCTCCAAGGCCAGCGAGATCCTCAAGGTCTTGCAAGGAGCCCACGCCACCAGAGGCCAGCACGCCGTGCTCGCTGATCTCAGCGAGATACGCCAGCCCA
The DNA here is from genome assembly GCA_964615615.1 of uncultured Acidimicrobiaceae bacterium. GTDB lineage: Bacteria > Actinomycetota > Acidimicrobiia > Acidimicrobiales > RAAP-2 > CAZTQJ01. The sequence goes on along the minus strand of CAZTQJ010000026.1, from coordinate 6,533 downwards.
AGCAGATCAGGCCCCTCGAGGGTTCCATCTTGGGAGATCGCCGTTGCCAGAACTGCTGCCAGGGGAACAGCGTCAAACTCCTCCAAGAGTTGGCCTACCGATTTACTGCTCTTCACCGTCCAGCCATGGACCGCTACAAAGAGTTCCCCAGAAGCTTCTCGCTGATAATCCAGTCCCAACACGACCTGAAAGGGAAACTCTTCAGCGGCTGTCCGCAGGAGTTCGGGCTTTTCTAGCGCCGCCGTGCCCATGACTACACGTTCAACGCCCAAGTCGATGAGCTGAGCGACGTCATCGACGCTGCGAACTCCCCCACCAAGCTCAATGGGCACATCAACAGCCGCAACCATTGCTTCTACGGTCGCCGCATTGGAACGCACTCCGCTGCGTGCAGCGTCGAGGTCCACCACGTGTAGCCGCTCTGCGCCAGCATCCACGAAGCTCTGGGCCACTTCCACGGGATCGCCAAAGGCGGTTTCGGCATCGTAATCACCGCGCAGGAGTCGCACACAGCGACCGTCACGGATATCAATGGCGGGAAAGAGATCCATTAGAGGCTCCTTGCGTGCTCAACAAAGGCCCCGAGGAAGGCGAGACCGGACTGTCCAGACTTTTCAGGATGGAACTGCACCGCCCAGAGATTCTCGCGTTCGATTGCGGCGGGAAGTTTCGTGCCGTAGTCACAGTGTGCCGCCACAAATTCGCCCTGAGGAGCAACATAACTGTGCACGAAATAAAACCACTGCTGATCGACGAGCTTGGCGAGATGACCAGAGCCACTTGCCTGGACTTGGTTCCATTGCATCTGCGGTAGCCGCAGATCAGCCTTGATGCGCTCTACCTTCCCTTCAAGCGTCGCTAGGCCCTTGGCGTCCGGTGATTCTTCGCTGCCTTCAAAGAGCAGCTGCAGGCCTATGCATACGCCCAAGAAGGGCTTGCCGCGAGCAATGGACGCGTTGACCGCTTCTCTCAGGCCATGGCGATCGAGTTCTTCGACGCAGCGACCAAAGGAACCAACGCCAGGAAGGACCAAGGCGTCAAAAGCCCCAAGGGATTCTGGGTCCGAGCAGAGTTCAGCCCTAACGCCAACTGCTTCTAGCGCTTTTTGTGCGGAACGAAGATTGCCTATCCCGTAATCGATGACCGCCACCTTGGGCGTCACAGGACCCCTTTGGTGGACGGAATGCCCCCACCTTGTATCTGCATCGCCGCACGAAGGGCCCGAGAGAAAGCTTTGAAGGTGGCTTCAACAACGTGGTGGGTATTTCGTCCAGCACGTTTGTTGATGTGCACCGTCATGCCAGCATTGGTCACCACGGCCCGCAGAAACTCTTCGGTGAGCTGAGGGTCAAAGGGCGGTGTTCCCAGCCCCGGAGTATCAGCGGCGAAGGGAACTTCAAAGGCCAAGAAGGGCCGACCGCTGATATCAACAACAGCTTCAATCAGTGCCTCATCGAGTGGGACGGCAATGGAGGCAAAGCGCTGCACCCCGCTGCGGTCGCCAAGAGCTTGGTTTAGTGCTTCACCGATAGCGATCCCTACGTCTTCAACCGTGTGATGAGCATCAACCTCAAGGTCGCCCTTTGCAAAAACCTGGAGCTCTAGTCCAGCGTGACGAGCGATTTGATCGAGCATGTGGTCGAAGAAGGGCAGTCCGGTCTCGCAAGACGACGCGCCCTTGCCATCAATGCTGAGGCTGACTGAGATTTGGGTCTCAGCGGTGCCACGAGATACCGAGCCTGAACGTTCAGTCATGGTCTGCCTCCTCATATGCCGCTAGAAAGGCTGAATTTTCAGCCGGTGTACCAATTGTTACACGCAGGCAGTCCTCGAGATCATCTCGCTGGGAGAAATCGCGGATCAAGACCGAAGAATCCACCAAGGCCTTCCAAACTTCGCTCGCTGGTTTCCTGCGTGGGCGAAACAAGATGAAGTTGGCTTGCGATGGCCACAACTGCGCTCCGAGAGCAATTAGGCCTGCACTGATGCGCTCTCGCTCTGAACGAATCAGCGCGATACTCGCGTCCATATCCTCAAGGTGCCCGACGGCAATGCTCCCTAGAGCCTGCGTGATCGCAGACAGGTGATAGGGCAGGGCAACGATCTGCAAGTCTTCGACGACCTGTGGAGCAGCAAGGACATAACCCAGTCGCAATCCCGCTAGAGCCCAAGTCTTGGAGAAGGTGCGCACCACGAGCAGGCGTTCGCTGGCTCCAGCAAGCTCATCAGAGAGGGCCTCATCAGCAAACTGCACGTAGGCCTCATCAAGGACCACGAGTGCATCCGAAGCAGCAAGGATCTCCCTCAAGAGTTCGCGACTGTCCACATTGCCGGTGGGATTGTTCGGAGAACAGAGGAAAATAACCTCAGGTTGCTCAGTCTGAATTGCTCGAAGGGCAACATCACGATCAATCCCAAAATCTTCATTGCGCGCAGCGGAGACCACCTGGGTCCCGGTGACACGTGCGATTTGGCTGTGCAATGCGTAGGTGGGTTCGAAGACCAGTGCCTTGCGACCTGGACCGCCGTAGGCCAAGAGAATGAGCTGCAGGATTTCGTTGGAGCCATTGGCACAGAAGATGCGCTCAGGGCCAAGACCATGCATCGTGGCAATGGCTGTGCGCAGCCCTAGGGCCTCACGATCGGGATAGCGATTCAGATTCGCCAGGATGCCAGGCAGGCTCTTCAGCGCCTCGGTAAGGAATGCGTCTGAAGACACAAAGGCAGACTCGTTCGTATTGAGGCGAATTTTGGCCTCTACCTGGGGAGAGTGATAGCCGGAGAGTTCACGCAGGTCGTCACGACGTTTGGTCACTGCTCGAACCTCATGCGTATGGAGTCTGCGTGGGCATTGAGGCCTTCTGTGGTCGCCAAGAGCTCAACGCTCGGAGCCAAGGCTCGAAAGCCCTCCTCGCTCACCGAAACAATGTGGATGTGCCTGCGAAAGTCATCCGCTCGCAGCGCAGAACCGAATCTCGCCGTGCGATTCGTTGGCAAAATGTGGTTCGGCCCGGCGGCATAATCGCCAAGGCTTGCTGGAGCCCAGGGACCACAGAAGACCGCACCAGCGCAGCGCACAAGCTCCACCGCCTCGGCAATTGCTTCGACTTGCAGTTCGAGGTGCTCGGGAGCGACCGTATTGGAAACTTCCATGGCTTGGGCAAGGTCACGCACCAAACAACTCATGCCACCGCTGGCAAAGCTTGACCTCAGCATTTCGCTCCGCGGCGAAGCGGCGACGAGCACTTCCAATTGCGAGATGCATGAATCAATGAGTTCTTGGGACCACGAGATCAACCAAGCCATGCCATCGGGTCCGTGTTCTGCTTGCACCATGAGATCAATAGCCACCAAACGCGGGTCGGCGCTGTTGTCAGCCACGATGGCGATTTCGGACGGACCAGCGAAACCCGCAGCTATACCCACGGTTCCCGAAAGTTGGCGCTTGGCTTCGGCAACATAGGCATTTCCTGGTCCCGCGATGACGTCGACTCGGCGAATGCTCTGCGTACCTAAGGCCATGGCGGCAATGGCCTGAGCGCCACCGATGGCGTGCACTTCTCCTATGCCAGCAATGGACGCGGCGGCCAAACTCGCATCGTCGATGCGTCCGTCTGGGCCAGGTGGGACGCAGAGCACCAACTCGGCCACTCCAGCGACCACGGCGGGCGCAGCACCCATGAGCACAGAGGAGGGATAGCGCGCCAAACCGCCGGGGGCGTAAATCCCTGCCCTATCGACGGGCACGCTGCGGTGATCGACGCGAATGCCCCCTCCTTCGACGCAAGGGCTCTCTTCGTGTGCAGCACCGTGATATTCAAGAATCCTCGACCAGGCCAATTCAAGGGCCGCCAAGAGCTCTGGCGAAATGCGAGCCCTTGCCTGCACGATCTCCTCAGGAGCGACCCGGGTGGTCGACAAGCTCACCCCATCGAACTGCGCGGTTAGCGCTAAAAGGGCTGAATCGCCTTGATCGCGCACCTGTTCAATGATGCGTGAAACCGGCTCACGGACATTCGCGCCTGCGTCAATGGGCCTAGGCAGCACGACATCGAGGGAGGCTCGCTCGTCTCGGAGATCCAGGGCTTTCAGCATTCACCTAGGCTACCGCCACCTCGGTCGATGATCGGGCGCAATGGGGAGGACTCAGCAACTGATGGAACAGTCAGAGATCTCTTCACTCGTGATCCTCCTTGAGGACATCACCCGCAGAATTACCGTCATGGCCGATAAGGCCGAGGCAGAAGAGGACGGCGCCGCTACTGATTTGATTGGCATAGAGCGCAGTTTGCAGGCTTCGTTGAGACGCCTGCGACGCCTTTCCTAGCGAATCGGCAAGCTCGAGCTTGGACACCAGTCCAAAAATGGACAGATTTCACATCGCGGCTTCCTAGCTACGCAGACGGCTCGGCCAAAGAGAATCAGGCGAAGACTGAAGACTCCTCGATCCTGAGCTTCGATCATGCGGTTGAGATCTGCTTCAACGCCTTCGGGGCTCTCTTGCACGCTCAGTTTCATGCGCCGTGAGAGGCGACCCACATGGGTATCCACCGGTAGACCAGGTAGATCGAAAGCCACCGATCGCAAGACGTTGGCAGTTTTTCTCCCGACGCCAGCGAAGGTAATCAGGTCCTCGACGGATTGAGGAAGCACGCCGCCATACACCTCAACCAGTCTCGTGGCCATGGCTTTCAAGTTCGCGGCCTTGGCGCGATAGAAGCCTGTTGAGTGAACAAGCTCCTCAAGACGGGCTATGGGTGCGGCCGCCATGGACTCAGGATCAGGGAAAACCTTGAAGAGTTTCTTGGTGACCTCATTAACACGTTCGTCCGTGCACTGGGCTGACAAGATGGTCGCAGCGAGCAATTGAAAGGGAGTTTCGAAGTTGAGGGCACAGAGATCAGCCGCCGTGCCGGGGAAACGCAGGGCTAGCTCTGCGGTTACGCTTTCAACACGATGTCTCGCGCCCCTCGGAAGTGCCACCTCAGGAGCGTACCGGTGAAGGTGGCTTAGCCCGATGGAGATCAGCCACAGCCTCACCGCTATCGACCCAGATCACCTCAAAGTCCTCGTCGCACAGAGCTCGCGCCGACTGGGTCGACCTGCGCTGAGTGATGCCGCCTATTCCGTTGGCCCTGACCGGCTCAGCATTGCGAGCCACGGCGACGCTCAGTATCCCGATGCCCTCCTCGTCGGCGTTGCCTACGGACATTCCCATCTCGACATCGAGCCCCTTGGGCAAGACGGCATTAGTCCCCTGCTGCTCGAGGACATGCTGCCCGACCTGATCGAAGAGGTTGCGAACCGGGTGCAGCGCTTACGCCTCTGGCTCCATAAGCCCGATGATGAACTAAGCAAGACCATGCGGCGCCTCGATTTCAGCCTCGAATCCACCCTCATTGAGATGCGCTGCCCGCTGCCACTTCCCACTGCTGCGACGAAAAATGAAGCCTTTGTATTCCGAGCCTTCATTCCTGGCGTTGATGAAAGCGCATGGCTCGACGTCAATCGCAGATCCTTCCATGGGCATCCCGAACAAGGGACCTGGTCTCGCGAAGATCTCGTGAGCCGACAGGCTGAAGCTTGGTTCGATGCCAACGGCTTTATTACCGCCTGGCGCGACGGAAAACTTGCAGGCAGTTGCTGGACCAAGGTGCACGAAGCCGAAGGCAAAAGGACAGGGGAAATTTACGTCATCGGCATCGATCCCGACGAACAGGGTCGGGGCTTAGGGCGCAGTTTGGTGAGTGCGGGATTTGAACATCTCGCAGGCCTTGGCTGTGGTGAAGGTTTTCTCTCCGTGCGTGCCGATAATGAGTCCGCGCTCAGTCTCTATGCATCACTCGGGCTTGTCGAAGCGCGCAGAAGCGAACTCTGGGAACGCTCGGTCTAGATCCTTAAGCGCCCTGCGTCTTAGAGATGGACGCCGACAGCGAGGCCTATGAGCCAAGTAGCTGAGGCCGCCAACACTGCTACCCCGAGGGATCTCAGGCCTGATCGAATCCGCGAGCGTCCGGTGAAGACGCCAAGCACTGCACCCAGACCAAAGGCTGCGCAGGCTGAAGCGCCTATTGAGGTCCAGGTGGCAATTTTCCCGCTGGCGAACATCCACGGCAGCAAGGGGATGATTGCGCCCACCGCGAAGGCGGCAAAGGAAACCACGGCGGCCTGCAAGGGTGAGCCCAACTGTGCAGGATCAATGCCCAACTCTTCACGCGCGTGCGCTTCGAGCGCAAGGGCAGGGTCTCGCATCTGCACCTTTGCTAAATCAGCTGCCAGCGTGGCATCGAGACCCTTAGCGACATAGATCGCTGCAAGTTCACGCTCTTCTTCTTCTGGGTCTGAAAGCAAAGCTTCACGCTCGACGGCCAATTCCCGCTCGAGCAGTTCACGCTGGGCCTGCATCGATACCAGCTCACCGGCGGCCATGGAGAATGCCCCGGCAGCAAGTCCAGCGAAACCCGCCAGGCGGATCAGGCCCGGGTCAGTAGCGGCTCCCGCGAAACCAAGAGATCGGAAGAGCGTCGTGTAGG
>CAZTQJ010000025.1:8944-10098 GCA_964615615.1 uncultured Acidimicrobiaceae bacterium | reverse complement strand
GATAGCTTCAGGTGACTGGAGTTCAGACGTGTGCTCTTCCGATCTCCCCGAGGCCTATGGGCGAGAAGCCTTCACGCAAGCCTCTTTAGCCCTTGCCGGATCGCGCAGCCTCAAAATTGCAAGCGGTATTGCCTCCATCCACGGCCGAGATGCCATGGCCACAGCTGCCGCGGCGAGGACCTTGAATGCTGCCTCAGGGGGGCGCTTCATCACTGGTCTCGGTGTCTCGCATCGCCCCATGGTCGAACGAGTGCGAGGCCAACGTTACGAAAAGCCGCTGTCGACCATGACCGCCTATCTCGAGGCCATGAGCCATGCAGGCATGATGGCACCCGAACACGACGAGCCTTTTGCGGTTCTGATTGCCGCGCTCGGACCCAAAATGCTCGAACTCGCTGAATCGAGCTGCGATGGCGCTCTTCCCTATCTCGTCACTCCAGAACACACCGCAAGGGCTCGTGCGCAGCTAAAGACGGGCTTCCTCGCCGTTGAGCAAGCCGTGGTGCTCACCACTGATCGCGCTGAAGGACTCCGCAGAGCGCACCAACATCTGCATATCTATTCAGGTCTTGAGAACTACCGCAACAATTGGCGCCGTTTGGGATTTGGCGACGAAGACTTCATCCCTGGCGGTAGCGAGCGACTTGCCGAGGCCATGGTGCTCATTGGCGATGGAGCAGCCATCGCCGCCCGCGTTCAAGAACATCAAGCCGCTGGCGCCGATCACGTCTGCCTCCAGATTCTGAGCAGCGACGGCCTTAGCCTCGACCTCATCGAAGCCGCAGAAATCAAAGGAGCCCTCTCGTGAGTCCCAAAGCCATAGAACTTTCCCTCGAACTCAATGCCTCTCTGGGCCAGGCCTGGGAGGAGCTTGCTGATATCGCATCACATGTTGAGTGGATGGCTGATGCGCTGAGCATCGAATTCACGAGCGAACAACACCGTGGGCTTGGGACATCATTTTCCTGTCGCACCCGAGTGGGACCATTTACCACGACGGACAACATGGTCGTACTCGCCTGGGAGGAGCATCACGTGATCAGTGTTGAACATCGTGGTCTCTTCACCGGTAAGGGGACTTTCACCCTGAAGGCCAATGGCGAAAACGTAAGCCATTTGTCCTGGGAAGAGCAGGTGAACTTCCCCTGGTGGGC
>CAZTQJ010000025.1:0-8844 GCA_964615615.1 uncultured Acidimicrobiaceae bacterium | reverse complement strand
AGCGCGGCGAATGCAGCGCGGCGTACTTCAACCACAGCCCACCATCACCGCCATCACCCCGTGAGTTCAACAAGCACTTCAGCTCCCGTGACCACCCTGCCTCCAACGACCAGCACAAGTCGCGCATCGGGTCAGTTGATTGTCGGTATCGCCTTCTACAGCGATGTCCCAGCGGCCTGTGCCATCCGAGGCAACGCTCCAGCAGTGCTTCCCGATCCTCGCTGCACGCCTGGAGCCATTAATCCTGATGTAAGCCCAGCCACCCTCGGTTCAACGATCTGCCAAAGCGGCTGGACTTCTACGGTACGCCCTAGTTCTTCGTTCACCACCGGACTCAAGATCCGCCAGATGCATGCCTGGGGGATCTTCGGTTCCACCAGCGTCACCGAGGAAGACCATCTCATTCCCCTTGAACTCGGAGGCGCTCCTAGTGACTCCAGGAACCTCTGGCCTCAGGCTGGTGGCATTCCCAATCCCAAGGACAGGCTGGAGAATGAGTTGCGCCGTCGGGTCTGTGCCAATCAGCTCGATCTCTCCACCGCGCAACATGAGATAGCAACTGACTGGCTTGCTGCCTACCAACAGATCTACGGCAGTCAGCCCTAGGCTGAGTTCATCACTACGGAAGCACAACACTCAACGATTGCCGAGGGAAGACCCCTGCTGCGTGGATGGCTACACCTCTTCGGACTCGTGGCCTCACTCATTGCTGGGCCCATCCTGATAGCTCAAGCCCATAACGCCACGCAGGCACTGGGCCTGAGCATCTACACCCTCTCGCTCGTCGTGCTCTTTGGGACGAGTTCCACCTTCCATCGAGTCAAATGGAAGCCTCGGGCTAGGCGCATCATGAGGCGCCTAGACCACTCGGCAATCTTCATTCTCATTGCGGGCACCTACACCGGGGTGGCCATGGTCTCCTTGCAGGGCTGGGCGCTCTACCTCGTCCTTGGACTCGCCTGGGGAGGCACCGTGGTGGGCATCGTGGTCCGCCAGGTCTTCATCGATGCGCCCAAGTGGGTCAATGCCATTCCCTACGTTGTCGTCGGTTGGAGTGCGCTGGCCGTTATGGGCCCATTGATTACCGCCCTAGGCGGCTGGGGCTTCGCCCTGCTCCTCCTCGGAGGGCTGGCCTACACGGCTGGCGCGCTGGTCTATGCCCTCAAAAGACCCGACCCCTTTCCTCGGGTCTTTGGCTACCACGAAATCTTCCATGCGCTCACCCTCGTAGGGGCTGGCCTGCATTACGTCGTAATCGCCAGTTTCGCGCTTCCGCGTTCTAGCTAAGCCGGGCCTTCGACCGTCTCTAGGGTCAAAGCGAGTACTTCGTCATCGCCCGCGACTGCGAGCAAGAGTGGATCACCCGTAACAAGGCGTTGGCCTAAAGAGCGGGCACTCGCCAGTGCCACCGCACTGGTCAGCGGTAAACCCAAACTCGCACTGCAGGCAGCGCCTTCATGAAGGAGTTGCGCACTGCTCGGGATCACCGAACAGCAGGCCGCGATAAGCGCAAAAGCGGAGGCAACCTGCTCTTTGTCAACATGGCGAAGCGCCGCTGCTTGTGCCTCAGCCAAACTCAACTCAGCAACCGAAGGTCTCCCCTCAAGTATTTCCTCGATGAGCTCTGCTGCTGGCCTAAGGCCCTCGAGCCAGGCGAGGATCGCCCAACTGTCCAGGGAGAGACTCATCTCGCAGAGCCCCAGCGCATACGGCGCAATTCTTCGAGGAGGCCCTTGCCCTCCATGGAGCCCTGCAGGGGCGGAACCATACCTATGGCGCGAATAACCGCAGCACCATGTTCATAACTCACCAGCACCTCAGTGCCAGGATCGAGTCCCACCTGATCACGAATCTCCTTTGGAACCACCACTTGGCCCTTGGGTCCAACTTTTTGCGCCATCACTACCTCCGAAGCAAACACTGTCGCACCACCAAGGCTGCAAGGGGGTGACCATCGCTCACACTCCATCCAGCTGGGCTCATTGCAGGCGGGGAGCAGGCTAGATCCGCATACGCTCAAAGAGTGAGCGTAAAAATGCCGGCAGTATTTCTGGGTCACGGCAACCCCATGAACGCCCTTGAGCACAATCGCTACGGCGATGCTTGGGAACGTTTTGCCGATGATGCTCCGAGACCAAAGGCCATTCTTGCGATCTCCGCGCATTGGTACGTGCCCATGAGCGCCGTCACTGCAATGCAAGAACCACGCACCATTCACGACTTCAGTGGCTTTCCTGATGAGCTCTTTGCGCTTGAATACCCCGCCCCCGGAGATCCCCTTCTTGCCGCTCGTGTGGCTGAGCTCCTCAGTCCCACCGAGATCGCGCTAGATGCCGAGACTTGGGGCCTCGACCATGGGACCTGGTCAGTGCTTAGCCACCTCTACCCCGAAGCTGACATCCCCGTTGTTCAACTCTCCCTTCATGCTGGAGAGCCCTTGAGTTACCACCTCGCGCTAGGGGAGGCCTTAGCGCCACTACGCGAAGAAGGGATCATGATCGTCGCGAGTGGCAACGTGGTGCATAACCTCAGCCTCATGGACCTGTCGCAGCAAAATCGGGCTGCCGCTTGGGCAAGACGCTTCGATGAAGCGGCACGCGAATTCATGGTCCGTGATCCAGCTTCCTTAGCTGAGCTTGCGCAATTGCCTGAATATCCCTTGGCCGTGCCCACTCCAGAACATTTCTTGCCCTTGGCCTACCTTGCGGGCCTTGCTCAAGCCGCCGGTGGTGGGGTGAGAACACTCATCGAGGGCTACGACAGGGGATCGCTTTCGATGACTTCCTACGTCTTAGACAACTAGCGCAAAGGGATTCCTCGTGGCTCCGAGCTCAGCGTCTTAGGCAGTCACGAAGCAGCCGTGGAAGCCATAGGGCACGCGCACAGGAAGTGGAATCTCGGCCACGGGGCCCTTGCTCACGGCTAAAGCGTCCAAGACCACAAAGGAACTCAGCTGGCGCCGGGGGTCGTAGACATAACTCATGACATAGCCCTCGCCTTCTCCCGCAGCGGTAGGGACAAACAACCACTCGCCGCTGCGCTGGCTACCCGGAGGACTCCATCGCTGCACCGCGCCCGTCTTCGCATCGAAATGCTGGCAACCGGCAAAGGCGACTTCCCCGGGTCGGCTTGATACTTCAGCCAGCCAAGAATGGCGGGCAGCCCTAGTAACAAAACGATGATCGACCGTGGGGAGATCAGCGGGTGGTGCATCCAAAATCTCGTCATGGAAGCGCAGGTGTTTACCGGCAGTATCTATCGTCCAGCGATGTCGCGTCAGCGCGCTCGGAGTCCCCTGAGGAGCGAAGCTCGAGTCGAGTCGACAAACATCAAGTACAACTTTGCTGCCCTCTCGATGGGCATGAACGGTGTGATACACGTAACAAGGAGGAATTGATACCCAGCGGATCTGCTCAGCCGAACCATTAATCGGCATGATGCCGATACGCGCTCCGACCTGTGGTTTCCATGCGTAGGGAACAGCAGTCGAATCCGGGCTACTCACCATCTTGATAGCTTCGTCCATCTCAAAAACCACCGGTAGGTCCATGAAGACCAGGTCCTGATCCGTGATGGCGAAGTCGTGCATCATCGTTGCTCGAGGAAGCGCAATGTCTTGGCTCTGCACTGTCGCACCATCAGCACTGATGCGGTGATAGCTGAGATAGGGCTCGGTGAAGTTGTAGCCAAAAGCATGAAGGATGCCCGTAGCGGGGTCGATCTTGGGATGTGCGGTGAAATTGCCCTTCAGTTGCCCGCCAAAATCCACTGGCCCCAAGGTGGAGAGGTCTGAGGCCGAGAGTTCCATGGGTAGGCCTACCTCGCCAAGCGAAAAGGTCCGACCTGCGTGCTCAATGACCGAGACGTTAGAAAGGGTCGAAGCACCGCCAGGCACTCCCGCGCCAAGTCCACCACCAGCGGCAAGATATGCGGTTTGGACGTAGCGATTCCGATACCAAGTGGCTTTGCCTTGGTCCAAGGCGATCCCGTGCACCATGCCATCGCCAAGGAACCAATGTGGGGAGATGCCGCGAAGCGGGTTGGAACTATTGCGCACGTAGAGGCCGGTGAGCTCGGGCGGCAAGGCTCCCTTGATTGGCAGGTCAGTGACGGTCACCTCATTGCGCACAGGCTTAAAGCCACCTTCGAGCCACCAGCGCCGTCCCGCAATCTCGGGAGGTTCTGTGGTGGATGGTGAAGACCAGTGCTGCTTGAGCGCCGAGGGCTGCTCACTCCCACATGCGGCGAGAATGGCTCCACCGCTTGCGCTAATCCCACCCAAGGCAAGTGCCCCTAGGGCGCCTTGACTCAACAGGTCTCTCCGCGTGCTTCGTGACTTGCCCATAAGCCATAACTCTTCCACCTCGCAAGGCTCAATGCACGCCAAAGCGTGAGGCTGAGGGCTAGGGGCCTTGGCGCCTTAGGCTTCGCCCATGCCCGAAGCTCGATCTAGCGAAACAACGAAGAAGATTCTGGCCGCGGCCAGCCAAGGCCTTCCCCTTCACGACCGCCAAGATTTCGAAGATGCCGAGCGCGGTTTCATCGGCCGCTCGACGGAGCGCCAGATCCTGGCCGACAACGGTCACCTCGTCTGGGACTTCGATGCCTACCGTTTCCTTGACGATGAGGTAGCCGACACCGCTCACCCCAGCCTCTGGCGTCAAGGACAGCTGCTCATCAAAGACGGACTCTTCGAAGTTGTTCCTGGCATCTACCAACTCCGAGGCTTTGACCTTTCTGTCATGACGGTGATTGAAGGCAAGACTGGAGCCTTCATCATTGATCCGCTCATTTCTAAAGAAACTGCCAAAGCTGCCTTCGCCCTCTACTGCGAGCATCGAGGCAAGCGGCCTGTTGTCGGCATGCTTTACACCCACTCTCACATTGACCACTTCGGTGGAGTCAAGGGCATCATCACCGAAGAGCAAGTTGCGAAAGGGCTGCCCGTCGTTGCACCAGTGGGCTTCATGGAAGCTGCAATTTCTGAAAACGTCTACGCCGGCATTGCCATGGGTAGACGTGCCGGCTACATGTATGGCGCCCTCCTGCCCAAGGGACCCGCTGGACAGATTGGAACGGGCCTAGGCCAGACCATCTCGCTTGGCGAGCCAACCCTTATCCCACCGACCCTCGATATCACCCACAGTGGACAAGAGCTCGAAGTCGACGGCATCCGCTTTGTCTTTCAGCTCACCCCAGGTACTGAAGCACCTGCGGAGATGAACTTCTATCTTCCTGATTTCCGCGCCCTGTGCACCGCAGAAAACACCTCGCACACCATGCACAACATCGTCACCATTCGGGGTGCTCAAGTACGCGATGCTCATGGCTGGGCGCGCTACCTCACCGAGACCATTGAGCTGTTTGGTGCGAAAAGTGACGTGCTCTTCGCTTCTCATCACTGGCCGACCTGGGGCCAGGAACGTTGCATGGAGTTCATGGCCATGCAACGCGATATGTATCTCTACCTGCACGACCAGACCCTCAGATTGATGAATCAGGGATTGACGGGCACGGAAATTGCCGAAGTCCTTGAAACCCCCCCGGCCCTAGCCGAGCAGTGGCATACCCACGGCTACTACGGCTCAGTGAGCCACAACGTCAAAGCCATCTATCAGCGCTACATGGGTTGGTATGACGCCAACCCTGCCAACCTCTGGGCCTACCCACCCCTTGAAGCAGCACGTCGCTATGTGGCAGCCATGGGCGGACCAGAGTCCACCTTGGCTGAAGCCCAGCGAGCCTTTGATGAGGGTGACTACCGCTGGACCATGGAAGTCGCCAAGCATCTCGTTTTTGCCTCAGAGGACAACACGGAGGCCAAAGAGCTTCTCGCTGATGCCATGGAGCAGGTCGGTTTTGCCACCGAGAATGGAACCTGGCGGAATGCCTACCTTTCTGGCGCTAGTGAACTTCGTCACGGTATTTTTGGGACCCCTACCCGAGCAAGCGGCAGCGACATTGCCAAGGCCCTCTCCCCCACTCAGGTTTTCGATGCCATTGCGGTTCGCATCGACGGACCCAGAGCTTGGGACGAGAAACTCACCATTGGCTGGCGCTTTCGGGACCTCGGGGAAACACACCTCATGGAACTACGTCACGGTGTCTTGAGTCATCGCCAGGTCGAGGCCATTCCCGAGGGGATCACGACCATGATCCTCAATAGAGAAACTTTGGTGGGCATCATCACCCAGACCCTTGACCTCGTGGCCGCACTTGGCGATGGCAGTTTGGTGATCGAAGGTGAGGCTGCTGATCTCCTGAGCCTGGTTTCCTTTACCTCACCTGGCGACCCTTCCTTCCCCATCGTCACGCCTTAGCCCAAGGGGCTCAGTTCCAAGACCTGATTACTCAGGGCTGATTTCCACGCACCGAGAGCTACGGAATACGCCGTGGTGATCAGCCGAAAGCGTTGAGTAACTGGTTAAAGGTGTCCGAAGGCCTCATGACCGCTTCGGCCTTAGCGGGAACAGGTTGGTAGTAGCCACCAAGGTCGGCAGGCTTGCCTTGCACCGCAAGGAGTTCAGCCACGATCTGGGCCTCGGCTTCGCCTAGGGCCTTCGCGAGATCACTAAATCCCGCTGCGAGCTCGGCATCTTCGCTCTGGCCAGCGAGTTCTCTGGCCCAGTAGAGCGCCAAGTAGAAGTGCGAACCACGGTTATCAATACCGCCAAGCTTGCGGCTCGGTGAGCGGTCCTCGTTGAGCAAGGTCCCCGTCGCGCGATCTAAGGCCGAGGCTAGGACCTTGGCACGATCGTTGCCCGTGACCTCTGCCAAGTGTTCAAAGCTCACGGCGAGGGCCAAGAACTCCCCCAGGCTGTCCCAGCGCAAGTAGTCCTCGGCAAGGAGTTGTTGGACATGCTTTGGTGCAGATCCACCTGCTCCCGTTTCAAAGAGCCCGCCGCCATTAATCAGTGGAACGACAGAGAGCATCTTGGCGCTGGTGCCAAGCTCAAGAATGGGAAACAGGTCGGTGAGGTAATCACGCAGCACGTTGCCGGTGACAGAAATGCTGTTCTCTCCACGCCGGATGCGCTCCAAGGAGTAGGCCATGGCCTTCACGGGAGCCATAATCTCTAGGTGCAGGCCATCAGTGTCGTGCTCGAGGAGATAAGCCCGCACCTTGGTGATGAGCTGAGCGTCATGAGCGCGGGTTTCGTCGAGCCAGAAGATGGCTGGGTCCCCCGTTGCGCGGGCCCGACTCACCGCCAACTTGACCCAGTCACGAATGGGAAGATCCTTGGCCTGACACATGCGGAAGATGTCACCCTTCGATAGCTCAAGCTCGAAGATCACCGTGCCGGCGTCATCGCTAACCACGACGTGACCTTCGCCAGCAATCTCAAAGGTCTTGTCATGACTGCCGTATTCCTCGGCAGCCTGGGCCATGAGCCCAACATTGGCCACTGAACCCATAGTCGCGGGGTCAAAGGCTCCATGTGCCCGGCAATCATCAATGACGACTTGGTAGATCCCGGCGTAACTGGAATCGGGAATCACCGCCAGCGTGTCCGCTTCAGCGCCATCGGGGCCCCACATGTGACCCGAGCTGCGAATCATGGCTGGCATAGATGCATCCACAATGACGTCGCTGGGGACATGGAGATTGGTGATACCGCGATCAGAATCCACCATGGCAAGTGCTGGGCCAGAAGCGATCTCTGCATCAAAGGATGCGCGAATCTCTGCAGCATGGGACAGGGAGTCGAGCCCATCGAAGATTGCGCCGAGGCCGTTGTTAGGACTCAAGCCAGCGGCTTCGAGATCCGCCCCATATTTCGCGAAGCTCTTCGGGAAGAATGTCCGGACCACATGACCAAAAATAATGGGATCAGAAATCTTCATCATGGTGGCCTTGAGGTGCACGGAAAAAAGGATGTCCTCTTCCTTCGCACGAATGATCTGTGCTGCAAGGAAGTCATGAAGTGGAGCCACTCTCAAGACGGCAGCGTCAACAATTTCCGCTTCTAGAACAGCAACCGGAGCACGCAGCGCTGTGCGCTTGCCGTCTTTAGTGACGAGTTCCACGGTCAAGCTTCCAGCCTGAGCCATCACTGCTGACTGTTCCGTCGAACAAAAGTCATTAGCCTCCATGTGGGCCACATCGGTCTTTGAATCCTTGGTCCAAGCACCCATGCGGTGAGGATGAGACTGGGCGTAGCGCTTTACTGAAGCAGGGGCGCGCCTGTCGGAGTTACCTTCGCGCAAGACGGGATTAACCGCACTGCCGAGCACCTTGGCATAGCGCGCACGGTTCTCACGTTCGATATCGCTCTGGGGGTCATCGGGGAAATCAGGCAGCGCGTAGCCCTTTGCCTGAAGTTCGGTGATTGCCGCCTTGAGCTGAGGGACGGAGGCCGAGATGTTCGGGAGCTTGATGATATTTGCGGTCGGCGAAGCAACGAGGAGGCCGAGCTCAGCGAGGGCGTCATCTACGCGTTGAGCTTCATCGAGTTGATCCGAAAATACTGAAAGGATGCGAGCCGCCAGGGAGATGTCGCGGGTTTGCACATCTATGCCCACGCGCGAGGCGAATGCCTGGACGATGGGCAGCAGGGAATAGCTAGCGAGGGCTGGTGCCTCATCGGTATGGGTGTAGATAATTCTTGAGCTGCTCACGGACTAAGGACCTTCCGATTAATGGGGTTACTTCCAAGATAGACCGAAGATGGCCCGGCGGAACTCGGCACAAATTGAAGATCTCTACAGAGTGGGAAAGAGAAATCCCGGCCCTGTTCCCTAGGGAACGTGGCCGGGATTTCTAACATTGGTGGCGGGGGCAAGATTTGAACTTGCGACCTTCGGGTTATGAGCCCGACGAGCTACCAGACTGCTCCACCCCGC
>CAZTQJ010000024.1:0-10783 GCA_964615615.1 uncultured Acidimicrobiaceae bacterium | reverse complement strand
AGATAGCTTCAGGTGACTGGAGTTCAGACGTGTGCTCTTCCGATCTGAGGGAGAATCCATCACTGAGGCGCTGCACTGCACTGCGTTCGTTGTCCATGGGAGCAGATCCTAGGTGGGAAGCAGGCTCGGCTTTGTGCTGATCCACCTCTAGCCTGAAGACCGTGGATCGTCATGTTGTTGTTGTGGGAGCTGGCCTTGCCGGCTTGGCGGCCGCCCGTGATCTCGAAGCTGGCGGCGTAGAGGTCAGCCTTATTGAATCGGGCGACGAGGTCGGTGGCCGTGTGCGCACACGGTCTTGCGATGGCATGACTATCGATGAGGGTTTTCAGGTACTCAATCCTGCCTATCCCGCCCTCCTGCGCTATCTCGATCTTCATGAACTTGATTTACAGATTTTCCCCTCAGGCTTGATTACCCAAGCTCGAGGGAAGCAGCTTGCGCTGCGCGACCCCAGGGCTCACCCACTGGCAATCGGCCGCTGGGCTAGCGCGCCCTTAGGCGGCATTTTCGGCAAGTTGCGCACGGCATGGCTACTTGCAGACCTCGGCCTTCGGCCGAATGCTGCAGATCTCGCAACTGACATTCCTGCTCGTGATTGGTTCAAGCAGCGTGGCCTTCCTGCAGCCATGGTGGAAAAAGTTCTTCAACCATTTCTCACCGGCGTGCTCTTAGAAGATCAACTGGAAAGTTCGGCAAGTTTTGTCGCGCTCTTGCTGCGCTCCATCGCGAGGGGTCGACCCGGAGTTCCTGCAGCGGGTATGGGGGCCCTGCCAAAGCTCATTGCTCAAGGCCTCAAGCAGGCTCCTCGCCTCTCCACCGCTGTCACTTCAGTGAAGGCCAAGACGGTTCAACTCGAGAGCGGGGAAAGGCTCGAGGCCGATGCCGTAGTAGTGGCGGCTGGCCTTCGCTCTGGCTTGTTGGAAGGATCAGATCCTCAGCTCACGCGTTCGGTCACGACCTACTGGCATCGTGCGCCCCTGGGGACTGGCGGCGACGGAACCTTGGTTGTTGATGCGGCTGAAGGTCTGCTCACGAATTCCGTAGCGATTTCCCGCAGCGCAAAGTCTTATGCCGACGGGAAGAGCGAACTCGTGGCGAGCTCCATCCTCGGTGTTCACGGCGAGGAGATGGAAGCCAGGGTGGCGCAACGAGCGGCAGAGCTTCAGGGGCTGCAAGCGCGTGAACTTGCATTGGTGAGCATCACGGCTATTGCAGATGCTCTACCTGCCATGAATCCACCGCGATCACTGCGCGACTCAGTTCGCCTTGATGGGCTCTATCGCTGCGGTGACCATGTTGACACGGCTTCGACACAAGGCGCCTTGGCCTCAGGTCGCAGAGCTGCGTTGGCCATCCTCGCTGATTTCAACACCCTCACCTGAGAGCATGGCTCGCTTGAGCGCTAAGCCTCCTGCGAAACCACCAAGACCATTGACTGACAGCACGCGATGGCAGGGAACAAAAACTGGAACGGGATTTGCGGCCATGGCTGAGCCCACCGCTCGAGAAGCCTTTGGGTGTCCAGCGGCCTCCGCGAGTTGGGTATAGGTGATTGTCGAACCCACGGGCAACTTGCGCAACTGATTCCACACTGAAACCTGGAAGGGCGTGCCCGAGAGCCTTACGGGAACGGGCTTTTCGGGTTGGTGGCCGGAGAGGATCTCGACGAGTTGGCTGGCTGCTCGCGCGGGAAGCTCGCCATCAAGGGGATCGATTTCTTCATAGGGAAGGTGGCGACCCGGATCTGCCAGCATCACCTTGGTGACGGCGCCTTGTTCAACGAGGATCGAAAATATCCCCATGGGAGTTTCCACATTGATCGTTGAGGCCATGCTGTGACGCTAATGGCTGGAATTCTCCTAGGCACTTTCCTTGCCATGATGCTGGCGAGAAGGGCGAGCGCTAGCTGCGTTGTGCGCGCAAAACTTCAAGTAACTGTGCTCGCCATACAGGGGCTGAACCCCAGGCAGCAGCCAGTGCCCATGCCTTCTTTTGATAGAGGTGGAGGTCATATTCCCAGGTGTAGCCAATGGCTCCATGCACCTGGAGGCATACCTTGGCGCTCAGGAGCGCGGCTTCTGAGGCCAGTGACTTGGCAATTGCTACATCGTGGATGAGTTGGCTTTGATCTACTGCCAAAGAGTGTGCGGCGCGATAGACCGCAGGTCGCGCAAACTCGAGGGCCACCCTGGCATTGGCAAGGAGGTGCTTAACGGCCTGAAAGCTGCCAACCGCGACGCCGAATTGCTTGCGTTGGCTGACGTAGTCAGCCGACATGGTGATCATCGTGTCGCAGAGTCCAAGAATTTGTGCCGCGGCCACGACGGCGCTGCGCAGTGCCAGAGTTTCCATGACGCGGTCAGCATCTTCGCCTGAGGCAATCAGGCTCGAGGCGTTTGGTGTCCAGGAAATGTCTGCGGCGCGCCTGCTGGGGTCCAGGGTTTCAATCGGCGTGCTCATCACCGCGCCAAGCTCAAGGAGGTGGATTTCGCTGCCCTCTAGCCCGTGATGAGCTAGCAGGAGATGGCTGGCGTATCCCGCGAGCGCAAGCGCTGGCGTGGCGACGATGCCGCCTTCACCCTCGGTAGTCACCACTAGGCCAGTGCTGGCGACGCTGAAGCCTCCAGGAATGACAATGACAGAACCATCGCTCACTCCCGACATCAGTTCGGGTGCGAACTCAAGGAGGACAGGCAGGCAGGCAAAGGCGCTTTCGGCCAGCGGCTCGGGAAGCCCAGCTCTTCCGAGGCTCTCGATGACCCCGACAAACTCTCGCTCGTCCATGCCGAGGCCGCCATGCTCTTCGCTGATCAGCAGGCCCATGGTGCCCAGATCACTCAGGGCAGCCCAACGCTCGCTCGAACGCGACGCACTTGGTTCTTCGAAAGCTGCACGCAGTTCTGTAGGGCTACAGAGACCAGCGAGCACCTTGTCCACGGCCTCAGTGAGTTCTAACTGTTCGGGGGTAAAGGCAAAGCGCATTGAACTACTTCCTCGGGAGACCGAGCATGCGCTCGGCAACAACGTTGCGCTGGATCTCATTCGTTCCCGCGTAGATGGGACCTGAAAGCGAAAAAAGATAGCCGTCCAACCATTCGGCGAGCTCTCCATGCTGAATCACTTCAGCGCCTTCACCAAGTAAGGCAAGGGCGGCTTCGTGAATGGCGACATCAGTCTCTGACCACCAGATTTTGTTGGCTGAAGACTCGGGTCCCACAACATGACCCTCGCGAACCTTGGTAGCCGTCCAGTAGGTGTGGAGGCGGTAGGCCTCGGAGGCTGCGTAGGCCTTGGCGATTTGATCGGCGATTACTCCGCGAGGTCCAGCTGCCGAGCCCAGATCTTGTTCGAGGCTTTCGTAGAGGTCAACGAGTCGCAGCGAGGCCTCGGTGTAACGCGCTGGACTACGCAGGGAAAGTCCTCGCTCGGAACCCGCGGTGGCCATAGCTACCTTCCAGCCATCACCGATTCCGCCGAGCACCTGATCATCGGGGATAAAGACTTCATCAAAGAAGATTTCGGCGAAACCCGTTTCACCATCAATTTGTGGAATGGGACGAACCGTGACGCCCTCGGCATTCATGGGGATCAAGAAATAGGTAAGTCCCGCATGGCGCTCGGCCTCAGGGTCAGAGCGAAAAAGCCCAAAACACCACTCGGCGAATGCCCCTCGTGAGGCCCAAGTCTTTTGACCATTGAGTTTCCAGCCACCGTCAACCTGCTCGGCGCGGCTCCTAATACCAGCGAGGTCACTCCCTGCATCAGGTTCACTCCAGCCTTGGCACCAGATCTCCGTGCCTGCAGCCATGGGGGGCAGGAAGCGGGAGCGCTGCTCTGGTGTCCCAAATTCCAAGAGGGTGGGGGCAAGGAGGAAGATGCCGTTCTGGCTAACGCGCTTTGGTGCGCGAGCGCGGTAGTACTCCTCTTCAAAGATGAGCCATTCGAGGATGCCAACATCACGGCCGCCGTATTCTTCTGGCCACGAAACTACCGACCAGCGTTCTTCAAACAAGACCTGCTCCCAGGCGCGGTGCTGCTCAAAACCCTCAGCCGTATCAAGGCTGGCGAGTGAGCCGACGGCTGGGACATGGGCTTCGAGAAAGGCCCTCGCCTCATGGCGAAAGGCTTCTTGGGCTGGACTGAAGGCGAGTTCCACAGAGGTGACTTTGGCACGATATGGCTGAAGTAGGCAACAATGCTCTCTATGAACCATGCCGTGATCGTTGATGCCGTAAGAACACCCGTAGGAAAGCGCAATGGCCAGCTCTCTGGCTGGCATGCCGTAGACCTGGCCGCTCAGCCCCTTTCGGCACTCATGAGCCGCAATGATCTCGACCCTTCCTTGGTCGAAGACGTGGTGATGGGCTGCACGATGATGGTCGGTGAGCAGGCTATGAACATTGCGCGCAACGCTGCATTGGCCGCTGGCTTTCCTAACTCAGTTCCTGGAACAACGGTGGACCGTCAATGTGGCTCCGCTCAGCAAGCCATCCACTTCGCCGCACAGGCCGTCATGAGTGGTGCCATGGAAGTCGTCGTAGCTGCCGGCGTGGAATCGATGAGTCGCGTGCCAATTGGTTCGACAACTGAACCTGGGCCCGGAGAGGCATATGGCCCGCTCTATCGCGCACAGTATGAACTCATTCACCAAGGCGAGTGTGCCGAAGAAATCGCCAGACGCTGGAAGGTCAGCCGTGAAGATATGGACCGCCTGGCCGCGGAAAGCCACGCACGTGCAGCTCGAGCTCAGGCTGAAGGCCGCTTTGAGCGCGAGATGCTTATCCTCGAGGCTCGCAGCGCCGATGGCTCAGCCACTGGTGTCCTTGATCGAGACGAAGGCGTTCGTCCCGACACCAGCTACGAGCGACTCGCTGGCCTCAAGCCCGTCTTCAGCGAAGATGGACAGGTCACCGCAGGCACGAGTTCACAGATTTCTGACGGCGCCGCCGCGGTACTCATCATGAGTGAAGAGCGCGCCAATGCGCTCGGACTCACCCCTCGTGCGCGTTTCGTATCCTTCGCGGTTGCGGCCAATGATCCTCAGATCATGCTCACTGCACCCATCCCGGCCACCGAGCTCATCATGGCCAAGTCCAAGATGAGTTTGGAGCAGATGGACCTCGTGGAAATTAACGAGGCCTTTGCCTCCGTGGTTTTGGCCTGGGAGCGCGAATTCCATGCCGACATGAGCAAGGTCAATGTCAATGGTGGAGCCATGGCTCTTGGTCATCCCACGGGTTGCTCGGGGGCTCGACTCATGGCCACCTTGCTCAATGAACTTGAGCGCAGCGGGGGCCGCTACGGTCTCCAGACGATGTGCGAAGGTGGCGGTCAGGCAAACGCCACCATTATTGAGAGGCTTTAAGTGTCTAAGCAGACGGTTCCCGCAATTGAAGGCTGGTTCACCAGCGGTGCTGAGCCTCGGCTCATCGGATCGCGCTGCACGGGCTGTGCCACCTACCTCTTCCCTCCTCGCTCGGGCTTTTGCCCCAACCCGCACTGCAGCGCTGAGGCCTTCGAAGATGTCGAACTCTCCCATGAGGGGACGATCTGGTCCTTCACCGATGCGCAGTACCAGCCACCGGCTCCCTACATTTCTTCCACTGATCCCTATGAGCCCTTTGCCATTGTCGCGGTTGAGCTTGAGAAGGAAGGCATCGTGGTACTTGGCCAAGTCGCCAGAGGTCTTGGCGTCAATGACCTCGAAGTGGGTATGCGCGTGAAGTTGGAAATCGGCACGCTCTATGAAGATGATGAAGCCGTCCATGAGATGTGGGCCTGGCGCCCCGTGGGAGCGAACTAATGGCAAGCGAGCGTGAAGTTGTCGTTCTTGGTGCTGGCATGCATCCCTGGGGTAAGTGGGGCCGCAGCTTCATCGAATATGGCGTGGCCGCAGCGCGTGCCGCCCTCGATGACGCTGGCGTGGCTTGGCCAGAGATTCAGTTCGTGGCTGGTGCCGACACCATTCGTAATGGCTACCCGGGCTATGTCGCCGGGGCGACCTTTTCTCAAGCCTTAGGTTGGACCGGCGCAAAGATCTCTTCGAGTTATGCCGCCTGTGCTTCAGGCACCCAGGCCATCGCGAGTGCTCGTGCACAGATCTTGGCCGGCCTCTGCGAAGTTGCTCTCGTGGTCGGCGCAGACACCACTCCTAAGGGCTTTTTCGCCCCTGTAGGTGGTGAGCGTCGTGACGACCCTGACTGGCTGCGCTTTCACCTCTTGGGCGCAACCAACCCCACCTACTTCGGCCTCTATGCCCGTCGGCGCATGGCCCTTCATGGCGCGACCGATATTGACTTCGCCACGGTGAAGGTCAAGAACGCCGCTCATGGCCTAGGTAACCCCTATGCGCGTTATCGCAAGGAGACCTCGGTCGAAGAGGTGCTCAACTCACCCATGGTGGCTGACCCGCTGCGCCTGCTTGAGATCTGTGCAACTTCTGATGGTGGTGCTGCCCTCGTGCTCTGCTCCAAGGAGTTTGCCGAGCGTCGTGGGGCTACTGGTCAGGTGCGCATAGCCGGAATCTCCACGGTGACGCCTTCGTACCCGAACACGGTTATCGAGATGCCGAACTTTGCGACTGACTCTTCAGCCGTGCTTCCTGTGCCCAATGAGGCCTTCCGTCACTCCATTGCCCACGCCGCCTACGAAGAAGCCGGCGTGGATCCCAGCGACGTTTCCCTCGCCGAGGTCTATGACCTCTCGAGTGCGCTGGAACTTGATTGGTATGAAGACCTTGGCCTCTGCGAAGTCGGAGAAGCTGAGCATTTGCTCCGCTCAGGTGCAAGCTCCCTCGGAGGCCGTATTCCCGTCAACGCATCAGGTGGTCTGTCGAGCTTCGGCGAAGCCATCCCCGCCCAGGCCATTGCTCAAGTTTGTGAACTCACCTGGCAACTGCGCGGAACCGCTGAAGGTCGCCAAGTTGAAGGGGCAAAGGTTGGCGTTTCAGCCAACCAAGGCCTTTTCGGTCACGGCTCTTCAGTCGTCGTCGTTCGCTAGAGCCTTGCGTTGCCCGTGAGGGCAGTTAAGCGCTGATTAGCTTCGTCGATGATGCGATTCACCAAGGTCTCAACGCTGGGTAACTCGTCGATCACGCCAACCACCTGACCGGTGGGGAGGACGCCGACATCGTCGCGGCCGTCTACTAAGCCCGCCTTGGTCATCACGGGCGCATTCGCAGCCATAACAACCTGAGGCCAGGTGAGTTCGTTACCGGTCTTCATGGCCAATCCTTCACGGAGGAGTGAGCTGAGGCTGGACTTGGTTTCACGCCGGAACTTATGTGCCGACATCAGAGCCCGGGGGAGATTGGCCAGCCAAGGACTGCGCTCGAGGTGGTCAACGAAGGGGGTGCGAATAACCCGCTGTGGCGCACCATCTACGGCCGTCGATACCACCGTTCCGGTTACCGGGGTCGCGAGGTAGGTGGCCTTCACTTCGTCGGGCACGGTGGAGTCACTGGTGAGTAAGAAGCGTGTGCCCATGGCTATGCCTTGGGCTCCTAGGGCCCGCGCTGCCACGAGGCCCGCGCCGTCGTGCCAGCCACCCGCAGAGATAACCATCACGGAGTCGCCAACGGCGCGCACGACTTCTCGGGTGAGCAGGCTGGTGGGGATGGTTCCGGTGTGGCCTCCACCCTCAGCACCTTGTGCGATTACGGCATCAACACCCCACTCGGCAACCTTCTCCGCATGGCGACGCGCGCCAATGGTGGGCATGACGAGCAAGCCAGCATCCTGGCAGCGTGCAACCAGCTTTTGGTTTGGTGCCTGGGCAAAACTTGCGACTCTTGCCCCTGCGGCAATCATGGCTTCGATACGTTCTTCGACGTCATCAACGTCTGTGCGCATATTGACGCCAAAGGGAGCATCGGTGCGCTTGCGAATCTCTTCGAGTTGCTCTTGGAGTTCCCTGAGAGTCATGGTGGCCGAGGCCAAGATGCCGAGTGCGCCAGCGTTCGCTGTCGCGGCTACGAGTCGTGCTCCTGCTACCCAACCCATGCCGGTTTGCACGATGGGGTAGCGAACGCCGACCTTGCTGCAGAAGTCGGTTGCCAGGCCGGGATGCGGCTGAGGCCCTGGATTACTCATGCGCTCACCTCGCGGTCACGGAGAGCCTTGGGGTCAAGACTGTCTCTAATCAAGGTCAACTCGGCATCAGTGGGCAACCTGCTCTCAGGAATATCAGCCGGCAGGTGCAGCTCAAAGCCAGTAGCGGCAATGACCTCGTCGACGCTTACGCCAGGATGCACGCTACGTAGCGCCATGGATCCCTGCGGGCCGGTGAAGTCCAAAGCAGCGAGATTGGTGACCACGCCACCGAGGTGGTGATAGCGAGATGCAGCAATGCCCGATTGTGCTGCTCTGTCGTTGCCAATGCCACACACGGCGTCGACCTGTTCAACAAAGACACCCACGCTGTGCTTGGGAATCCAATAGCTCGTGGGGTGGTTGGCGGTGTTTCCTGGAGCTCCACGCACGCCAACGAGTTGGGCACTGGGTCGCTGGTGATCGCCGATGGCCGTGAGGTTTTGATTTCCAAAACGGTCAATCTGGCTGGCCATCATGACCATGTTTCGCCTGCCTGACCACACCACGGAGAAGACACTGCGATAGGTCATGGAGGCTTCGCGCTGGAGTTCACTGGGTTTTGCACTGACCGCAAGATTGGAAGCCATCAGGGCCGCTTCCCCGTCAGTAAGCACGAGATCGGGAGCAAAGCTGAGTCTTGCCAGCCTGGCGGCGATAGCCGGAACTGTCCCAAAGGGTGAAACCATGACCTCTCCGGCATTTCGGAACAATTCGGCCACGGCAATGATGCAGATTTCCGCACGTGAAGCGGCTTCCATTACTGCTCCTCTCGCCACGCGGTAAGGGCGGCTTGGTAGTTGGCTTCGTCTCCAGAGAGGAAGCGCTCGACAAATTCTGCCCAGCCTTCAGCGGTCTTTGCCGCTTGGGCATAGTGACGCTGGAAGGCCTCATCACGGCCGGCTTCAGGCCGCACGTCAGTGAAGTGCGCACCGCCTGGAGTCTCAACGACATGATCAACCATGAGTCGGTTGATGCAGATCTGACTGACGGGTGCATGGTCAGCCAAGGTCCCAGCATCGACGAGACGTTCGGTGGTAATGACCCGAATGGCCGCAGCCCCCAGAAAGAGTTCATCGAAGAAAGGGTCGGGTCCGGTCAGCGCAGCGTTACCCGAGCTGTCCGCGATATTGGCATGGCAAACCGCAAGGTCAAGACGAAGCGCAGGCATGGCAAGGTACTGACCACCAATTTCATCAGGGTCACCCCAGCTGCTGTGGTCATAAGGGTTGCTCACGGTGAGCAGGCCTGCATCTTGATCGAGCACCACGGAACCCAAGCCAGCGCGTGAAGGCAGGAAGGGGACTCTCCAGGCTGCAGCCTGAAGGCCGAGATAGAAGAGACCTTCGTCGAGTTCGGTGAGCTTGACCTTGCCATCTTGGCGAGCGCGACGCCAGAGGGGGTCGAGGGGAATGGAGTCGAGGGTCACGAAGCCCGCAATGACGCGCGACGCGACGCCGGCATCAGCCAGAATGCCGACATCAGGACCGCCATAGCTCACAATGGTGAGATCGCGACGTCCTGATTGCCTAAGCGCTCGCACGAGAGCCATTGGCTTGCGGCGTGATCCCCAACCTCCAATACCGACGGTCATGCCGTCTTCTATGAGATCAAGGACGGCTTCGAGCTTGCTGGTCTTGTCTGCCATTGCCCTACCTTGAGGTATCCGCGTCGCGCTTCTCTACGAAGGCGTCGCGTTGTTCATCGGCCACTCCACGGACGTGGAGCTCATAGGTAAAGCCTTGCTCGTAGCGATAGGAGCGCTTCACATCGACTGGGTCAATGCCGTTCACCGCTTCCTTGGCGCGACGCAGGATGGTCGGGCTCTTGGTGGCGATATCACGCGCGATCTCGTAGGCGGCTTCGCGCAACTGTTCGCGGGGAACGATCTTGGTGACCGAACCAAAGCGGTAGAGCTCAGAAGCTGGCACTGGCTTGGCGGTGTAGAGCATCTCGCGCATCTTGTGCTGGGGTACGAGTCGCGACAGATGAGTCGCTGCTCCAAGAGCGCCTCGGTCAACCTCGGGCAGTCCAAAGCTGGCATCGTCACTTGCGACGATGATGTCGGCGTTACCCGAAAGTCCAATGCCGCCACCTAGGCAGAAGCCTTGGACGGCAACAATGACGGGAACTTCGCAGTCATAAACGGCGGCGAAGGCGGCGTAGCAGCCACGGTTCACACCAACGAGGGCTTCATCGCCCTTTTCTTGGATCTCCTTGATATCGACACCGGCGTTAAAGCCCTTGCCCTCGGCTCGCAAGATCACCACGCGGTTCTCTTGGTCACGACCTGCCGCAAGCAGCTGATCGGCAAGGTCGAACCAGCCAGCGACGTCTAAGGCGTTGACGGGCGGGTGGTCTACGACCACCTCACAAATTCCCGCTTCATGGTGTTCGGTGCGTACCGGCATCTTGGGCTCCCCTCTTGCCGATGCCACGCTAGAGGGAATGAGGCCTCCTAGGCCAGATTGCCCCTCCTTGGCGCTACTAGCCTGAGGTAAAGACGGGGGAGGGTACTAGTGGCTATGCAGGAGATGAGCTTCGACTTCAGTGGCCAGGTTGCCATCGTGACGGGCGGAAGCCGGGGTTTGGGCCGTGTCATCGTTGAGCAACTGCTCGAGGCCGGTGCCTCTGTAGTGACCTGCTCGCGCCGGGCCCCTGAGGAGGCCATCTCCGCTCAGTGTCGGGGCGAGGAG
>CAZTQJ010000023.1:9598-10807 GCA_964615615.1 uncultured Acidimicrobiaceae bacterium | reverse complement strand
GGCTCTGAACACTCTTTCCCTACACGACGCTCTTCCGATCTGTTGAGCTCTTCGAGGCTCGCACCCCTAAGGGTGCAGCTCCTCTTGCTCGCCACAGTGGCGTTGTGCGCGTAGGTGACGACGAGCAGGGCTTTAGGACTATCTCGGTGCTTGCTGATGATGGCGAAGAGCAGACCGTTCAGGTCCCCTCACGTCTGACCCGTCGGGTTAACGACGGCCAGGAAGTTGGCGCCGGAGATGCCCTCACCGAAGGCCCCAAGGACCCCAAGGAACTCTTGGACGTCAAGGGAACCCGCGAAACCCAGCAATATTTGGTCGAAGAGGTCCAGAACGTCTACCGCGACCAGGGTGTGTCGATTCACGACAAGCACATCGAACTGATCGTGCGCCAGATGCTGCGCCGTGTCCTCGTGGCCGAGTCGGGGGAAAGCCCCTTCCTGCCAGGAGAGCGCGTCGATGCTCAGGACTACCAGCGCGTTAACCGCGAGCTGGCTGAGGCGGGCAAGCGCCCCTCCGAAGGCCGTCCTGAGCTCATGGGTATCACCAAGGCCTCACTGGCTACTGACTCGTGGCTCTCAGCGGCCTCCTTCCAGGAGACCACCCGAGTGCTCACCGAGGCAGCCATTGAAGGTAAGGGCGACTTCCTCCACGGCCTCAAGGAAAACATCATCATTGGCAAGCTGATCCCAGCGGGATCAGGGGCTAGTCACTACCGGAACCTCCGTATTGACCTGCCAGATGCTGAAATGATGCCTTTTGACTCCTCAAGTGACGATGGCTTGGCCGAATGGCTCCGGGACACCACCCGGGCCGATGACGAGGACTTCAACCCCTTCGTCGACGCCAGTTACCCGGAAATTCCTGCGGGTGACGAGGTCATTGGAGCCGAGGCGGTCATCGCTGAGGAGGGCACGGCTTAATCGCCAATTGCCCTATGGGGCTTCAATGCCCTAGCATCTACATTCCGCGCGTTTGGCTTGCCAATCGCGAACAGTACATCGAAGCAGTAACTAGAGAGGACACGCGTGCCCACGATTGCCCAGTTAGTCCGTAAGGGACGGCAGGCTAAGAGCTCCAAGACGAAGACGCCCGCCCTAAAGGGTGCGCCGCAGCGTAGGGGTGTTTGCACCCGCGTCTACACGACTACTCCTAAGAAGCCGAACTCCGCCCTGCGAAAGGTCGCCCGTGTGCGCCTCACCAGTGGTGTGG
>CAZTQJ010000023.1:0-9588 GCA_964615615.1 uncultured Acidimicrobiaceae bacterium | reverse complement strand
GTGGAGATCACCGCCTACATTCCCGGCGTTGGCCACAACCTCCAAGAGCACTCCATTGTGCTCGTACGTGGTGGTCGTGTGAAGGACCTTCCTGGTGTGCGTTACAAGATCATCCGTGGAGCACTGGACACCTCTGGTGTTCGTGACCGAGCACAGGCCCGTAGTCGTTACGGCGCCAAGAAGGAGTCCTAGTCCATGCCTCGTCGCGCAGCACCACCACGTCGTGAACTGGTCCCAGACCCCGTTTACAAGTCAGCCCTCGTTACTCAGGTCGTCAACCGTGTGCTTTCCTGCGGAAAGCGCACCATTGCCGAGCGCATCGTTTACACCGCCCTTGACCAGGTGCGCGAGCGTACTGAGCAGGACCCAGTAACGGTCTTGAAGCGTGCGGTAGAGAACACCCGCCCCGAGCTTGAGGTTCGCTCCCGCCGTGTTGGTGGAGCCACCTACCAGGTCCCTGTTGACGTAAAGCCCCGTCGTGCAACGACTTTGGCTATCCGTTGGCTCGTGAGCTACTCCTCGGCCCGCCGTGAGAAGACCATGGCTGACCGACTCGCAAATGAAATTCTTGACGCCTCCAATGGGGTTGGTGCTTCGGTGAAGCGCCGCGAAGACCTCCACAAGATGGCGGAATCCAATAAGGCCTTTGCCCACTACAAGTGGTAGTGGCAACTAAGTAGAAGAGCAGCATGAGCACCCCCCGTTCCTTTCCCCTCGCCAAGACCCGCAACATCGGGATCATGGCTCACATTGACGCCGGTAAGACCACGACCACAGAGCGCATCCTCTATTACACGGGGAAGAGCTACAAGATCGGTGAGGTCCACGAAGGCGCAGCCACCATGGACTGGATGGTCCAAGAGCAAGAGCGTGGTATCACCATCACCTCCGCTGCGACCACCTGTCATTGGCGCGACTGCCTCATCAACATCATTGACACCCCTGGCCACGTTGACTTCACCGTTGAAGTTGAGCGCAGCCTTCGCGTGCTCGACGGTGCCGTTGCAGTCTTTGACGCCGTTGCCGGCGTAGAGCCTCAGACCGAGACGGTCTGGCGCCAGGCCAACAAGTACGCCGTACCTCGCATGTGCTTCATCAACAAGATGGACCGCGTTGGTGCTGACTTTTACCGCTGTGTCGAGATGATCATCGACCGCCTCGAGTGCCTGCCCGCCATTGTGCAGTTACCCATCGGCGCTGAATCTGATTTCCTCGGGGTTATTGACCTCGTCGAGATGAAGGCACTCGTCTGGGAAGACGGCATGGGTGAAGAGTGGGAAACCCGTGAGATTCCAGACGACATGGCCGTTCAGGCTCAGGAATATCGCCAGAAGCTCATTGACGTACTGTCGAACTTCGATGACACCGTCATGGAGAAGTACCTTGGCGAAGAGGAAATCACCCCCGCGGACCTTCGTAAGGCCCTGCGTACGGGGACGCTTTCCCAGCAGGCTGTGCCGATTCTCTGTGGAACCGCCTTTAAGAACAAGGGTGTTCAGCCTATGCTCGACGCGGTCGTGGACTACCTGCCTAGCCCCCTCGACATTCCACCAACGGTTGGCCTTCTGCCAAACAAGGACACCGAGGTCACCCGCGAGACCACCGATGATGCACCCTTCTCGGCCCTCGCCTTCAAGATCATGACTGACCCCTTCGTCGGAAAGCTCACCTACCTGCGCGTGTACTCGGGCACCTTGGAAAAGGGCGGAACGGTAGAGAACACCTCAAAGGGCAAGAAGGAGCGCATCGGTCGCCTCCTGCAGATGCACGCAAACACCCGTGAGGACCTCGATGTGGTCCGTGCTGGAGACATTGTGGCCGCGGTGGGGCTCAAGCAGACCACCACCGGTGACACCCTCTCAGACCCCGCAAACCCCATTGTGCTTGAAGTCATGGACTTCCCCGAGCCCGTTATTCACGTGGCCGTGGAGCCCAAGACCAAGGTGGACCAGGACAAGCTCGGCAAGGCGCTCTATGCCCTTTCCGAAGAAGACCCCACCTTCCGCGTGCGCACCGACGAAGAGACCGGCCAGACCGTGATTTCGGGTATGGGCGAGCTCCACCTCGAAGTCCTCGTGGACCGCATGCTCCGTGAATTCTCGGTGGATGCCAACGTTGGTAAGCCCCAGGTGGCCTACCGCGAGACCATCCGCAAGACGGTTGAAAAGGTCGAAGAGCGCTACATTCGCCAGTCTGGTGGCCGTGGTCAGTACGGTCACGTCGTCATCACCGTGGAGCCCACGGGCCCCGGCGGCGGCTACGAATTCGTCGACAAGATCACCGGTGGTGTCATTCCCAAGGAGTACATCTCCAGTATTGACACCGGTATCCAGGAGGCCCTGACTTCAGGTGTGCTCGCTGGCTACCCCGTGGTTGACCTTCGGGTGACCCTGACCTTTGGCTCCTACCACGACGTGGACTCCTCGGAAATGGCCTTCAAAATCGCCGGTTCGCTGGCTATTAAGAAGGCTGCCCGTGAGGCCCGACCCGTCCTTTTGGAGCCAGTAATGGCCGTAGAAGTCGTAACCCCCGACGATTACATGGGAGATGTCATTGGTGACCTCTCCTCACGTCGAGGCCGTGTAGAGGGCATGGACCAAAGGGGTAATGCCCAGGTCATTAGGGCCCAAGTACCGCTAGCCGATATGTTCGGCTACGCTACCGACCTGCGTTCTCGTACGCAGGGTCGTGCTACTTACACGATGCAGTTTCACTCATACCAGGAAGTCCCCGATGCGGTCGCGAAAGAGATCGTCGCGAGGGTTCAGGGAGCATGAGTGTGACCAGCATTTAGCTGGTTAAGCAATACCCCGGAGGGTGAGATATCCGAAGGGTGAAAGCAGTACCCATTAGTGGCGATAACCGCCGAGAGCAAGGGCCCAGGGAGGGCCCAGGAAACCAGGAGAGGCCGAAACCATGGCTAAGCAGAAGTTTGAGCGCAATAAGCCCCACGTCAACGTTGGAACGATGGGTCACATCGACCACGGTAAGACGACCCTGACCGCGGCTATCACCAAGGTTCTTCACGACGCGAACCCGACTACGGACTTCACGCCTTTCGACCAGATCGACAAGGCCCCCGAAGAGAAGCAGCGCGGAATTACCATTTCGATCGCCCACGTGGAGTACGAGACGGGCAACCGTCACTATGCCCACGTCGACATGCCTGGTCACGCTGACTACATCAAGAACATGATCACTGGTGCTGCCCAGATTGACGGCGCCATCCTCGTGGTCTCAGCAGCTGACGGCCCTATGCCCCAGACGCGTGAGCACGTGCTGCTCGCCCGCCAGGTCGGCGTGCCCTTCATCGTTGTTGCCCTGAACAAGGCCGACGTTGTAGACGACGAAGAACTCCTCGACCTCGTCGAGATGGAGGTCCGTGACCTCCTGAACGAGTACGAGTTCCCCGGTGACGACACCCCCGTGGTGCGCGTTTCCGCACTGAAGGCCCTTGAGGGCGACGCTGAGTGGGGCGCCAAGATCCTCGAGCTCATGGAGGCTGTAGACAGTTACATCCCTGAGCCCGAGCGTGACACGGAAAAGCCCTTCCTGATGCCTGTTGAGGACGTCATGTCCATCACCGGCCGTGGCACCGTGGTGACCGGCAAGGTTGAGCAGGGCATCGTTCACGTAGGTGACGAAATTGAGATCGTTGGTCTCACCGACACCCAGAAGACGACCGTTACCGGTATCGAGATGTTCCGCAAGCTCCTCGACGAGGGCCAGGCTGGCGACAACGTCGGTGTGCTGCTTCGTGGAACCAAGAAGGAAGAAGTTGAGCGTGGCCAGGTGCTTTGCAAGCCTGGCTCCATCACTCCTCACTCCCAGTTCGAGGCTTCGGTCTACATCTTGAACAAGGACGAGGGTGGCCGTCACAAGCCCTTCTTCAACAACTACCGCCCGCAGTTCTACTTCCGCACCACGGACGTAACCGGCACCATCACCCTGCCTGCTGGCACGGAGATGGTTATGCCTGGTGACAACACCGAGATGACGGTGGAGCTCGGCAAGCCAATCGCCATGGATGAGGGCCTTCGCTTCGCCATCCGTGAGGGTGGCCGTACCGTTGGCGCCGGCCGCGTCGTCAAGATTCTTAACTAACTTCTCAACTAGGAACGGAACAGGTACCCCCCAATGGCCGATGCCCCTCGCCAGAAGATCAGGATTCGGCTCAAGGCCTACGACCACGAGATTCTTGACCAGTCCACGGAAAAGATCGTGCAAACGGTCCTCCGCACTCAGGCCAAGGTCCAGGGTCCTGTTCCGCTTCCTACAGAGAAGCACCGTTACACGGTGATTCGCTCCCCACATAAGTACAAAGACAGCCGGGAGCACTTCGAAATGCGTATTCACAAGCGTCTCGTCGACATCGTGGACCACACCCCCAAGACGGTTGACTCGCTTCAGCGTCTCGACCTTCCTGCTGGTGTGGATATTGAGATCAAGCTCCAAGCCAACTAGCCATTTGGCGGCTTTGGTCGTCATGGGGTAGGGTAGGAGTCCCCCCAGTTTCGGCTGGGACCTTCCTTCGGGAAGTAAATAGCAGATGTGCTCGATTGCCTGGAAGAACAGGGACGTTGAGCCAGCCAAGTCGAGCGCTCCGCGCGGGATAGCCCGCACGGAGCGTTTGCGTGGAGAGGAAAGAGCCTGCAGTGGCAGTGAAAGCGATCGTTGGAGAAAAGGTCGGCATGACCCAGATCTGGGATGACCAGAATCGTGCCGTGCCCGTGACCGTCATCAAGGTCGCCCCCGTTCGGGTCGTCCAGGTGAAGACCACCGAAAAGGAGGGCTATGAAGCCCTTCAGGTCACTTGGGGTCAGCGTCGTCCTTCGACCATGACCCAGCCCGAACTCGGACACTATGACAAGGCCAATGTGGCTCCGGGCCGCAAGCTCGTAGAGCTGCGCTTGGACTCCGCAAGTGACTACCAGGTTGGCCAAGAGCTGACCGCAGACCTTTTTGAAGTCGGCACCAAGGTCGACGCCATTGCCGTTTCTAAGGGCAAGGGCTTCGCTGGTGGCATGAAGCGACACAACTTCAAGGGCCAAGGTGCTAGCCACGGTAACCACAAGCACCACCGTGCTCCTGGTTCCATTGGTGGTTGCGCTACCCCCGGTCGTGTCTTCAAGGGCACAAAGATGGCCGGCCGCATGGGTGGCAGCCAAGTGACTGCCCTCAATCTCGAGATCGTAAAGTCGGACCCTGAGCGCGAGGTCATCCTCGTTAAGGGTGCGGTTCCCGGCCCCCGTGGAGGCGTCGTGGTGATCCGTAACTCCGTCAAGATCGCAACGCCGAAGGGTGGTCGTTGATGCCTGCTCCCGCTACGACCCTTCGTGGTCCTGTTAAGGCCGAGCGTCCCGCTCCAGCCAAGCGTTCGGTCAGCCGTCGCGACATGGCTGGCAAGGTGCTCGGAAGTGTTGACCTTGAGCCAACGCTCTTTGGCATTGTGCCAAACGAAGACGTGCTTCACCAGGTAATCACCGCCCAGCTCGCAGCAGCACGTTCGGGCACGCAGTCGACGCGCACCCGTGCGGAAACTCGCGGAGGTGGCGCTAAGCCTTTCAACCAGAAGGGCACTGGCCGTGCTCGTCAGGGTTCATCGCGCTCACCTTCCATGGTTGGTGGTGGCGTTGCCCTCGGACCGAAGCCTCGCTCCTACGCCCAGCGCACCCCTAAGAAAATGATTCGTTTGGCCTTGGCCTCAGCACTGTCAGACCGTGCCGCCAACGACCAGATTGCTCTCGTTGACTCCTTGAGTTTCTCCGAGCCTCGCACCGTTGAAGCAGTCGCTGCCTTGACCGCCCTTGGCCTCGAAGGCCAGGTGTTGATTGTGCTCGAGACCGAGAACGTCAATGCTTGGAAGTCACTGCGCAACCTGACCAACGTCAAGTTGCTCGGTCCTTCAGAGCTCAACGCTCATGACATCGTGGCGAGCGACTTTGTGCTCTTCACCGATGTTTCACTGCCTGCAGCCCCTAAGGAGGCCAGCCGTGCGTAACGCGATGACCGTCCTGATTCGTCCCGTCGTGTCGGAGAAGTCCTACGCGATGATGGACAAGAACGTTTACATCTTCGAGGTTGACCGTCAGGCCACCAAGATTGATGTGCGCCATGCTGTTGAGCAGGCGTTCAACGTGAAGGTTTCTAATGTCAACACCCTCGTGCGCAAGGGCAAGTCGACTCGCAACCGCCGTACTGGCGTTGTGGGCCGTCGTCCCGATGTCAAGCGAGCCATCGTGACCCTGCAAGAGGGTTACTCGATCGACCTCTACGAGAGCTAGGAAGACCATGGCACTTCGCTCACGCAAGCCCACCAGCCCAGGCCGTCGTTTCCAGACGGTTTCGGACTTTTCTGAGATCACTCGGTCAACGCCCGAGAAGTCACTGCTGG
Organism: uncultured Acidimicrobiaceae bacterium; assembly: GCA_964615615.1. Lineage (GTDB taxonomy): Bacteria > Actinomycetota > Acidimicrobiia > Acidimicrobiales > RAAP-2 > CAZTQJ01. The sequence goes on along the minus strand of CAZTQJ010000023.1, from coordinate 3,194 downwards.
CTCCCAAGCCACGTACCGGTGGACGTAACGCCCACGGTCGCAAGACTTCTCGTCACCGCGGTGGTGGTCACAAGCAGCAGTACCGCATCATTGACTTCAAGCGGAACAAGGACGGCGTGCCGGCCAAGGTTGCTCACATCGAGTACGACCCGAACCGTAACGCTCGCATTGCTCTGCTTCACTACCTCGATGGTGAGAAGCGCTACATCTTGGCGCCCGCTGGCCTCAAGGTTGGCGACCTCGTCGAGAGTGGTCGCGGTGCAGAAATTCGCACCGGAAATGCTCTTCCCATGCGCTACATCCCAACCGGTTCAGTGGTTCACAACGTTGAACTTCGTCCCGGTGGTGGTGGCAAGTTCGCCCGTGGCGCTGGCATGAGCGTTCAGCTCGTTGCTAAGGACGGTGGCTTTGCCACGCTGCGTCTTCCCTCAACCGAAATGCGTCGTGTGGAAATTGACTGCCGCGCAACCCTTGGTGTTGTAGGTAACGCCGAGGCTGAGCTCATCAAGATTGGTAAGGCTGGTCGTAACCGCTGGAAGGGCATTCGCCCCCAGACCCGTGGTGTGGCCATGAACCCTGTCGACCACCCCCTCGGTGGTGGTGAAGGTAAGTCTTCAGGTGGACGTCACCCGGTTAGCCCTTGGGGTAAGCCAGAAGGCCGTACCCGTAAGAAGAACAAGAAGTCAAACGACATGATTATCCGACGCCGCCGGACCCGCGGCTCGCGGCGGTAGGAGGTACCGATGCCACGCAGTCTTAAGAAGGGCCCGTTTGTCGACGAGCACTTGCTCAAAAAGGTCGATGCCCAAAACGCAGCCGGCGAGAAGAAGGTCATCAAGACTTGGTCTCGTCGTTCAACGATCATCCCTGACATGGTTGGGCACAACATTGCCGTTCACGATGGCCGTCGTCACATCCCCGTCTACATCAACGAGTCGATGGTCGGTCACAAGCTTGGCGAGTTCGCTCCCACGCGTACCTTCCGCTTCCACGCTGGACAAGAAAAGACGGGTCGTCGCTAATGCCAGGCCTTAAGACCAACGAGCGCGAGGGCACCAAGGCTGTCCTGCGCAACTTCCACATGTCCGCCTCTAAGGCCCGCCAGGTTCTGAACCTGGTCCGTGGCGAAGAGGTTGGCTTTGCTTCAGAAATCCTCGCGTCCACGCAGCGTGAGGCTGCGGATGTGATTGGCAAGGTGCTCGCATCAGCTGTTGCTAACGCCCAGCACAATGACGGAATTCCTGCTGAAGAACTCTTTATCTCCGCCTGCTACGCAGATGAGGGCACCACGATGAAGCGTTGGCGTCCCCGTGCACGTGGTCGCGCATCGAGAATTCGTAAGCGCAGCTGTCACATCACCGTGATCGTTTCGCGCATGGACGATGAGCGTCTTGAGCGTCGTCGTGCCGCCATTGCCGCCTCGGGCGCAGGTCGCTCGCGTCGCGTGTCAGAGTCTCGCCGCAGGGCCGACCTTCAGGGCCGTGCCACCAAGCGCCAGACCCAAAAGGCTGAAGACGCCGCTGCAGCTGCCGCCGCCGAAGAAGCCGAAGAGGCTGAAGCTGCTGCTGCGATTAACGCTGGGGAAGAAGTTGCTCCCGAGCAGGCCAGCACTGACGATTCTGTAACTACTGAAGCCACTGTCGAGACCGAGGCAAATGCCCAGGGCTCCGACGAGGCCGCCGAAGCCAGCAGCGATGCGCCGGACGAGGATGCCACGAACGAGGAGAAGGGCAACTAATGGGCCAGAAGGTCAACCCCTACGGCTTCCGCCTCGGTATTACCACCGACTGGAAGTCCCGCTGGTTCGAAGAGCGCCAGTACAAAGAGTTTGTGATTGAGGACTGGAAGATCAGGGACTACCTGATGCGCCAGCTCGAGACCGCAGCAGTGAGCCGCATCGAAGTAGAGCGCACCCGTGACCGCCTTCGCGTCGACATCCACACCGCCCGTCCCGGCATCGTGATTGGTCGTCGTGGTTCCGAGGCCGAGCGTCTCAAGAAGCATCTCGAAGAGCTCACCGGTCTCAAGAACCGTATCCAGCTCAACATCCAAGAGATCAAGCAGCCTGAGCTTGACGCTGCGCTGATTGCCCAGGGCATCTGCGACCAGCTCGTTCGCCGTGTTGCTTTCCGTCGTGCCATGAAGCGTGCCATGCAGACCGTCACTAAGGCTGGCGCACTTGGCGTCAAGGTTCAGTGCTCAGGTCGTCTCGGTGGCGCCGAAATGTCTCGTAAGGAGCAGTACCGCGAGGGTCGCGTTCCTCTGCACACGCTCCGCGCTGACATTGACTACGGCTTCCGCGAGGCTAAGACCACTGCTGGCCGTGTCGGCGTAAAGGTCTGGATCTACAAGGGTGACATTCTTCCCTACAAGGTTTCCGTTGAAGAGAAGATCAACCGCGAGGCGGCTATGGCCGTTGGTGAGACCTCGGGAACGACTGGCGCAGCCGTTGTTACTCCTGATGCCGCTCCTAAGCGCCTCATCACTGCCGGCGGTGGTCGTCGCATGGCTGACCAGCCAGCTCCCGGCGCCCCAGCAGCTGACGATGTCGAAGTTGCAGCTCCTGATTTGATCCCAACTCCGACAGAGCCCGATGATCTCGATCGTCGCCTCGAGGCCGAAGACGAAATTGTTCGTCGCACGACCCACGAGCACCACGAGACTCCTCACTTCCGCAAGGAGGCTGACTGACATGTTGATGCCCCGTAGAGTTCGTCACCGCAAGCAGCAGCGCGGTCGCATGTCTGGCCAGTCCAAGGCTGGCAACGTCATCACCTTCGGTGACTTTGGCATCCAGGCCCTTGAGCCTGCTTGGCTCACGGCACGCCAGATTGAGGCTGCTCGTATTGCCATGACCCGTCACGTCAAGCGTGGTGGAAAAGTTTGGATTCGCGTTTTCCCTGACAAGCCAGTGACCCAGAAGCCTGCGGAAACTCGCATGGGCTCGGGTAAGGGCAACCCTGAGTTCTGGGTTGCACCGGTTAAGCCAGGCCGCGTCATCTTCGAGCTTTCTGGTGTTGACATCGACTTGGCTCGTTCAGCCATGGAACGTGCAATTCAAAAGCTTCCCATGCAGGCCAAGTTTGTTGTTCGTCCCGGAACCCACGGAACCCCGGAGGTCCAGATCTCATGACCAAGGCAAGATCGGAAGAGCACACGTCTGAACTCCAGTCACTTGAAGCTATCTCGTATGC
>CAZTQJ010000022.1:0-10942 GCA_964615615.1 uncultured Acidimicrobiaceae bacterium | reverse complement strand
CATGATTCATACTGACGGGACCTTGGAAACCTTGATTGCTGCTATCCAAACGCCAGACTCTCTAGCACTGTCTCCTGATGGTTTAAACCTTTATGTCACCAGTTATGACCTCGGGACGGTGACGGACTTCTCCTTCCTTGGCGCACCGCTCGAAGTTATCGCCTCGGGACTGTCAAACCCTCGCGGCATAGTTGTGGATAGCGCCGGACTCGTGAGCGTGGCCAACCAGGGGGCTTCGACGATTGTGCGCATGCATGGAGACGGCAGCCACCAAGAGGTTTTGACCAATGCCACCAATGCACTTGGACTTGCCCTTGACAGCAACGGAATCGGATATGTTTCTCTGCCTTTCTTGGGAGTCGTAGAGAGTCTTGAGTTCGGGCCTGTTAACACGCCTGATTACGGATCTATTTCAGTTGCGTGGTCACCGCCAAGCTCCGATGGCGGCAGCCCAATTGAGCGCTATGAGGTATACGACCTCAACGGCGTGTTGGTCTGCACCTACAGCGTCGATACCGACAGCGGCAACTCCTGTTCATTCCCCTATACGGAGCTGGGTCTGGGAGAAGGGGGTGACCAGTTCACGGTGGTCGCCGTCAATGCCGTTGGCTCATCGCCACCCTCATTGAGAACCAATGCGGCAGATCCTCTGGCCAATGAAGATCCAACTCAGCCTTTGTCCCCTATGCCCGTGTACGACATCATTGACGATTTCCATGTTGAACCGCCCAGTGCAGTCACCTTTGGTCAAGATGGACTTCCCTACGCGATTGACCCAAGCGACGGAAGTATCTATCGCTATCCCATCATGGCTGAGCGTGAGCTCATCGGAAATGCGGCGGACGCCACGGGTATCGCGGTTAGCGCTGACGGCACGGTCTACGTTTCCGTCAGCAATGAGGGTGGCTCTGCCGTGTTGATCTTTCCGTCTAGCGGTGGATCGGTGATCGTCGATGACAACTTTGTTGATGCCACCGGAGTAGCCGTGAACCCACAAGGCCTCGCTTATGTCGTCGACGCCGGGAGGAACTCCATTTACCGTCTCTCGCCATCGGGGGTAGAGACCTTGTTCGCACCTGGCCTCGATGGACCCTGGGGCATCACCTTTGATGAAGCCGGGAAGCTCTTTGTGTCTGAACCAGAAAGTCAGACCATTGTTGAGATCAGCCCAGAAGGGGCTCGCAGTTCAATCACCGGCTTTAGTAACTTCCCCCAGGAAATTGCCGTCGATGCCGCTGGAGATATTTTCGCAACCTCTTGGTTTGCTGGCATGGGCGGCCCGCTTAACGAGTTGACGGCATCCGGGCTTGAATTGAACCTTGCCGAACAGTGGGGGATGAGTAGCAAGTCTGTCGGGATATCACTTGCCATCCTCCCTAATTCCGGTTTTATCCTCGGCGGTTATGACAGCTCCAGTGATACCGTCGGCGTTTTCTATGCCGGCCAGAACCCTTGGGCTTCTGCATCCTCACATTCGGCAAATATCTCCTGGGGCGATCCAGCCAAGAGCCCTGGATCTGAGATTGATAGCTATACCGTCACGGCAACTCCCGGGGGAAATCAATGCACCTATCTGACCTTTATTGACGAGGGCAACCAGTGCACCGTTACCGGCCTCACGAATGGGCAGCAGTACCGATTTAGTGTGACAGCGCACAACATCTCCGGAGATTCTTCTCCGTCCCTGCCGAGCGCGGTGGTGATTCCCGTAGGGAGCCCCAGCGCACCTAGCGGGCTAAAGCTGAGTAGAGGGAATGGGCATGTCATGGCGACCTGGGATGCGCCGACAGATACCGGTGGTTCGCCACTGGCTTATTACACCATGACCGCTTCAGTAAACGGCAGCGTTGCCGTAGCGACTTCCTGTGGCCTAGAACGCAACTGCGATATAGGCGGGCTGAGCAACGGTACGAACTATTCGATTTCAGTTAGTGCTAGCAATGCCGACAATCTCCACAGTCCTGCATCGGCTGCGGTGAGCATCACCCCTGGGATGAGCAAGGCCAAGCCTGGGGCCCCCTCGGAGGCCTCTATCACTCCTCTCTTCCTTTCCCTGAGTGTCTCCTGGACAGCTCCAAGCACGGGTGACGCAGTTGAGAGCTACCAGGCTTCAGTAAAAGATTCAAGGGGTAAGTCACTGAGCTGCACCGCCACAGCCCCCGCAAGGAGTTGCAGCATCACTGGCCTTAAAGCTGGCGCCACTTACCGAGCGACGGTAACGGCGAGGAATGCAGCCGGTACTTCTGCGCCTTCACCGATGTCCGCGTCAGCGAGCGTGCTCGGCACACCCGGTAGCCCAAGTTCTGTTAGCGCCCACGCGGGCGCTCGTGCGGCAACGATCTCATGGCTGGCTCCTCGCGATACTGGCTACGGTCCAATCCTGAGCTACAGCGTGAGCGCGCTTCCAGGTGGGGCGACTTGCACGGCATTGGCTAGCGATGCATCGCCACTCCAGTGCAGCATGAGTGACCTCCGCCCAGATACTGATTACAGCTTCACGGTTGTCGCTTCCAATGCTGTGGCGGCTTCCGCCCCAAGCAGTGCTTCGGCACCCGTGACGCCTTTTGACCTGCCTTCCGTTCCTTCTTTGCCTGACTTGACGCCTGGCGATGGGCGAATTCTGGTATCGGGTGCCGCATCGAGCGATACGGGAATGAACGTTCCTACGACCTTGAGTTACGTCGCGAGCGCCCTCGATCCCGTTTCGGGATTAACTAGCCAGTGCAGCTACCTCGATCCGATGATCGGCTGCATGCTGCCAGACCTCACTAATGGCACGAGCTACCAAGTGGTCGTTCGCGCTGCCAATGCCGGTGGGAGTTCTTCTCCATCCTTGCCCTCAGTGGCCATTCCTGAAGGCCTGCCAACGTCGCCGCGCAATCTGAGCGCAGAAGCAGGCAACGGAAGCATTTTCGTGAGTTTCGACCCACCTGCGTTCACGGGCGGCGAGGGCGTTGGGCTCCTGGGCTACCAAGTAGACCTAAATCCGAGCGATGGGTCCTGCACCGTGAATGTCGAAGCTGGAACTGCAGACTGCAGCGGTCTGACCAACGGAACAAGCTATGCCCTTACCGTGGAGGCGCTCAACGATCTAGGTTCTTCTGAGCCCAGCGCGCCTGTCGTGGCAACGCCGGCAACGCTCCCTTCCGGGGTGCGAAAGATTAAGCCAGCACCGGGTAACGGCTCGGTGAGTCTTTTTTGGCAGGCACCCAGTAGTAATGGCGGCAGTCCCATTACCTCGACCACCGTTACCGCAGAGCCCGGTGGCGCAGCATGCTCCACTGTGGGGACGAACTGCACGGTGAATGGCCTGACTAATGGCACTTCCTACATTTTTACTGTGGTAGCGGCGAACGAAATTGGTAGCGGTCCTGCGCTGCACTCAATCGCAGTGGTGCCAATGCTGGCCCCGCATGGCTCACCGACTCTTTCTGTGGGCACGGTAAGGGCAACAGCTGGCAACGCCTCGGTGACGCTCAGTTTTGGCAAGGTGCGTACTGCTTCGAATTACCTGATCTCGGCGAAACCAGCAGCTTCCTGTGTCGTTACCGCAGCGAAAGCAAGCGCAGTGTGCAGTGGACTGACGAATGGGACTGCTTACACCTTCCAGGTGGCCGCAGCGAATACCAAGGGAGCGGGGCCTTGGTCGGCTCCAAGTAATTCCGTCACGCCAGTGGGGCCATCTAGCGCACCGCGAGACCTAGCCATAGTCGCAAAGCGAGGCATCATCGTGGCTTCTTGGCACGCACCTAGCACTGATGGTGGCTCAGCCCTTCTGGCTTACGCAGTGACGGTGACAGATGCAACAGGTAAGACCGCAGGCGTCTGCAACGCGGCACCCACGGTAACCAATTGTCGGGTAAACGGACTTTCAGCCATCGATAGTTACGGGGTGAAGGTAACTGCGATGAATGCCCTTGGCATTTCACCAGCAGCCACGGTTGCTGGAGTTATCCCGACTTATGCATTCTCGGTCATTGCCACACCTACGGTTAGCCTCGAGCTCGCCCTTGGAACAGGTGGAGCGATTTACCGCTCCACCGATGGAGGCGCTCATTTCGTAGCCGATTCATCCCCAGTGCTCAACGACCTCTTGGGTGTCGCTTGTCGCTTCGGGGGGCGTTTTTGCGTAGCGGTTGGTCGTTCTGGAACGGTGGTGGGCTGGACAGCCCCAGATTCAGGGCAATCCCACGGAACCCAAGTTTGGACTCAATACCCTTCGGGTACCGATCGTGACCTCACTTCCGTGAAGTGCTTGTCGAGCGGTGCCTGCATTGCCACCGCTACTGATGGGACGCTGCTCTATGGGGCTCCAAAGCTTCCGATGATCAATGGGAAATTGACGGTGACGGGGACGCCAATCACCTGGAGCAGTATTGAAATACCAGGCGCAGCGGGTCGCTCGGCTCAAAGTGTGGACTGCACCCCAGGAATCAAAAGCGCGGCAATCTGCACGGCAGTCGGGCTCGGTGGACTTTTGGTATCTGTTGACCTTTCGGGTGAGATCCCGAGCGCAAACATCATTACGGTCAAGGGCTTCAGTACTGATCTTCACGGAATTCGCTGCGCTTCAGACAGTGCATGCATAGCGGTTGGGTCTCACGGGAGCATTCTGTCGGGAATCGGATCTAAGTTGAATCTCGCAAAGTCTTGGAAGTTGGTCGCTGGCGGCGATAGTTCTAAGGGCTCCAGTTGGCTCACAGCTTCGCTCAATGCCATCGCTTGCCCAAGTCCGAGCCTCTGTCTGGCAGTTGGAGCTTCGGGGGCTGTGCTCAGCGCGTCGGGTGATGCGAAGAATTCTGCTGGTTCTCTCGCATCCTCTTGGAGCACAGTCGCAGTGCGAAGTTCTAGTAACTTCACTGCAGTTCGCTGCCACTCTTCGTCGGCCTGCATTGCGGTTGGCGGTGGACATATTTTCCAGATCACTCGGATTTCGCAAACTGCAGCTTGGTCCGCCCGCCAGAATGCCTAATCAGCCATAGGCTGAACTTATGTGCAAAAAAATCAAGTGTCGCCGCTGCGGCAAAGCGGGCTGGACTGGTTGTGGAGCTCATATTGAGCAGGTACTTGCTGGAGTCACCCCCCAAGACAGGTGTCAGTGTGCGCCAAACGAAAAGCAGCCGGGCCGTCGCAAGTCTTGGTGTCGCAGATGAGCCAGATGGACCCCAAGGCGATGTGGGAAGAGCGCTATGCCGGCCCGGACTATGTCTACGGCACCGATCCCAATAGCTTTTTACTTGCTGTCGTCGAGCAGCTTGCGCCCTGCAAGGTGCTTTGCATCGCCGAGGGCGAAGGTCGCAACGCTGTCTACTTGGCCAGCCTCGGACATCAGGTGACCAGTGTTGAGCTCACGGAATCCGGAGTGGCGAAAACTCTGGCTCTGGCAAAAGAGCGTGGGCAAGTCGTCGATGCTCGCCAAGGTGATCTAGCGACATGCGATTTTGGCCAAAACCAATGGGACCTCGTTGTTTCGATTTTTGCCCACACGCCTCGTGCAGTTCGCATCGCTGTGCATGAGCGAGTCGTGAGGGCCTTGAAGCCCGGAGGCAAGTTTGTACTTGAGGCCTACACGCCCGACCAGATTGCTCGAGATACTGGGGGTCCAAAGGATTTTGATCTCACGATGGACCTCGAACGCCTTCGAGAAGAACTCGCCCCCTTGGTCTTTGACCATGCTGTGGAACTCGTGAGGCCGGTAGTGGAGGGCCCTCTCCACAGTGGAGAGGGTGCTGTAGTCCAGATTATTGCGCGCAAGCCCTAAGGGGCGGGCTGCTCAGCGAGGACTTCCATACGACTGCGAAATTCATCAGCGTCAATCTTTCCCTTGGCAAATCGAACTCTTAAGATCTCTTCTGGAGTGGCAGATGCTTGGCCGACTGATGCGAGGCGACCCCTGCCAGTGGTCCGTGCGCGAAGAGCAAGCGCAACAAGTCCCGCAATGATCAAGAGGCCTATGAGCATGCCGAGGACATGTCCGCCATGCCAGCAAGAAGTCATCTGATGATGAAGGCCCCGTAGTCTTGGTCCACCATCGTTCCAAGTATCCATCATGCGTTACTCCTAACGAACTGCGAAGCAGCTTCACTGCCGAGCGTAGTGAGCCGATGAGCTCTTAGGGCATCGGGATCAAAGTGGCAGATTCTCGAGGAAATCTCGCTGTTCTTCATGCATGGCGGGGGGCAGTTCCATGAACCACCGGCAATGGTCTCCCAGAGCGGCCCCTGGGTCATTGAGGAGCGAAGAGGAAAAAGCAATGCCAACGGGCCAGTCGATTCCCTGTTCAAGGTGACTGGGATATTCGATATAGCCAAGAAGCTCGCCAACTTCAATCTTTAGGCCAAGCTCATCCGTCCCAATGCGCACAGCTGCATCAACCAGAGCTTCGCCGTAGCGCACAGTCCCTCCCGGCAGGTGCCACAGGCCATGGCAGGGTCCGCCGTCACGCAAACTCAAGAGCCTTCCTTCAGTGCTCGAAATCACCAGTTCAACGGTGAGCCTCGGAACCCGTGCAAAGATCGCCTCAAATTCTTCTTGAGGGAGTGGCGGCACGAGCATGGAGCCATGCTAGGAGCCCTGCGCTGGAGAGGGGATGGTTTTAAAACCCAGATCAACCCCTCGATGAATGCCATCTCGCTATGCTCGGTTCAGGTTCTTTCGCGGGAGGGCCAACCTAGTCCTATGGAGGTGGCAGGGTGAAAACAGGGACACCTAAAGGGACGCCTAAAGGGGTAGTCCAGAGGAGCAGAGTTAATCGCCCTCGCTCAGAGCTGCGCGACCTTTTGCTGAATGCCGGACTTGAGATTCTCCTCGAAGAGGGTCTCGGCAATGGTGCCGAGCATGTGACCTTCAAGAAGGTCTTTGAACGCGTCCAGTCACAGCAGGGCATACGGGTCACGAATGCTTCGGTCATTGGCCGTATCTGGGAAAATCAGTCCGAATTCCAAGTCAGCGTTTTACATGCAGCGCCCCAAGACCTTGATCAGCAAGAAGTAGTGAAGACCCTTGACGCAGTCTCGGCCGTGCTCACGAGTGCGGACCTGAGTACTCCCAAGGGCCGCCTAGCAACATTGCAGGAGGTCACGCGCATTGCGTCAAAGCGCAATGCGGAGTTGATGACGGGTTCGTCTACTTGGGCAATTTGGATTGGCATGTGGGCCATTGCGGTTTCTGGCAAGGAGGATGCTTCGAACAAGAGATTGAGGAAGATTGTTCTTGCTAGCTATGAGCGGACCATCTCTTCCTTCTCCATGCTCTACGAATGGATTTTTTCAAGTTTGGGGATTCGTATTCAAGAACCATTTACCATGCACCATTTGACGACTGCCATCGGCGGACTTGCAGAAGGCATTGGGATGCAAGAGGTGATCGGGATTCCCGGCACGAAGCGGGTCAGGCTCCCCAGTGGCCAGGATGGCAGCGCACAGGACTGGACCCTACTGGGCGTGGGCATTGCCGCTCTGCTCGACCGGATGACTGAACTCGATCCTGATTGGAAGGCGCTTTAGTCGCCACCCTGGCTAGGGCCTGACGCTTGGCGCACCAGACTGAGGTGATCCTGGCGGGATGGGGAAGCCTCCACTCGGGAAGCCTTTGGGCATGCTGCCAGGTGATCCCGGCCCCATGCCCTTAGGGAATCCGCCCGGAGGGAAGCCAGTAATTTTAGGTAATCCGCCCTTCCCCAATGGGCCGCCCGGTATGCCGTGAACGTTTCCAAGATGACCATGGCCAAAGCCCCCGCCGGCCGTGAGTGATGCATAAGAGAAGATGCTGAGCGTGCAAAGGATGAGCAATACGGCAGGGGCGACCCAGCGAGGAATCTGCATCAAGGTCCAAGCGGCGAGGAGCGCGATAATCCCTATGGCAGGCAGATAGAAGCGAATGAGGTGAATATCTTGGCCCCCTTGAGGCATGCCAGTCCCTAGCCCCATGCCTGGCATCATCCCGGCCGCTAGCCCTTTCCCCTGATGATGAAAGCCTGTGCGAGCTTGTGTTTGAACGGTCCAGGTATAGGCGGCGTAGAGACCCCAGAGCAGAAGCCACGCGAAGGCCAGCCCACTTGCCACGGCCAAATCGAGCTTGTTGCGCTGCTTTTGTTCATCGCCTGTCTGAGCTCGCCTGTGGGTCATAAGGCGAAGCAGGATCCAAGTAATGGCCACGAGCCCAAGCAGAGTTTGCGGTATGGCTTTAATCAGCATCCACGGCATGGTGTGGAGGTTTGGCCAGATGGCAGAGAAGGCAAAAGTTATGAGACCAGAGGCGTAGCCAGTTTTTAGGCCTCCGCCATAAAGGGCGTTGTTCAGCGCGAAGATAGCTCCAGCGCTTAGGGCAACCGTGGCGAACCAGATCGCGAGCACCCTCCAGCGCAGGTCAATCCAGCGCTGAAATATCGCAACGGTGATCACTGCCGCGATAATGACCACCGCATTGGTGTAGCGCATGGCGGTGGCGATCTCTAGGAACACAAAACCCAAAAGGCCGACGAGTGCCCGCCTACTCTCTTTGCGTTCTTGGGCAAGCAATGTCCACAGGATTAACGCGATTCCCGCAGCGACAAAGGAGGCATCGCTGAAGCTTGACATCGTTGCTCGCCACGCGAAGGAAATAGCGGCACCTGAAGCCAGAAATAAGATAACCGCGTAACTACCTCCCCATTTGCCAAGCCAACGTCGTGCTGCAATGAAGATCGAGCCGCTGGCAAGGGCACCAGCGAAGAGTGGCGCGGCACGAAGCGCATGGACGAATTGGAAGATCACTGCATAAAAGGGGTAGCCAGGATTTTTCTCGCTGGCCCACTGGCCACTCTTTAACTGGACCCACTGCACGATGCCCATCCCACCGTGTAGCGAAAGTTGCTTGTTGAGTGCCTGATATTGGAGATCACTGAGCACGTAGTGACCATGGGTGAGCGCCATGATGGAGGCTTGGTAGGCAGCATCATCGGGCTCAAGAAGCTGGGTCCCTTTGAGGAGTACTGCTAGGCAGAAAGCCACGAAGGCCCCAAGGGCCAGAAGAATTTCTGCGCGAGTCGTCGCTAATGGGGCCATCTTCGCCGCAACTTCGGGACTCGATGGTTGGCCATTGGTAGTTGGGGGCATTTGGGTCATGGATACAGAACTTAGAGAAAGGGCCTGTGGCCTGCCTGTGAAGGCGCTAGTGACTTGCTGAGAGCTTGGGGAATTCGTGACACTTTCGTAACAATCCTATTTTTGCTGGGGCTAATCCCCTTGATTTCTGGCAGCGCTAGTAGATTTACCTACGGTCTAACGCCCAGCTATTCGGCTGCGGGGGAGTGCATCCCGAGTTCGACCGTCAAGACGGCAGAGGAGAAGACCTTGAAGGTTCTAGTTATTGGTGGCGATGGTTTCTGTGGCTGGCCCACCTCACTGCATCTTTCTGACATCGGGCATGAAGTCACCGTCTTAGACAATCTCAGTCGACGCGCTATCGACCTCGAGCTAGAGGTTGATTCATTGACCCCGATTCGCCCCATGGGTGAGCGCATCCGTATCTGGAAGGAACTTACGGGCAAGCAGATCGAGTTCGTAAACCTCGATCTTGCTCTTGAATATGACCGCCTTTTTGATCTCATCAAGGAAACTAAGCCTGATGCCGTGGTGCACTTCGGCGAGCAGCGTGCCGCTCCTTATTCCATGCGGAATGCAAGGGCCAAGCGCTACACGATTGACAACAACGTTCGCGGTACGCATAACCTCCTTTGTGCAATTGTCGAGAGTGGTCTCGATATCGCCGTTGTCCACCTTGGCACCATGGGCGTTTACGGCTATGGCTGGTCAGGCTCAGCTCCTATTCCTGAGGGTTATCTCACCGTCAAGGTGCCAACGCCCGATGGTGATATCGATCGGGAGATTCTGCACCCGGCAAATCCAGGCTCGGTGTACCACCTCACGAAGACGCTTGACCAACTGGTCTTCAACTTCTACGCGGCAAATGACGGCCTCAGGATCACCGATCTTCACCAGGGAATTGTTTGGGGTACGCAGACACCTCAGACCGCCCTCGATGAGCGGCTCATCAACCGCTTTGACTACGACGGCGACTACGGAACCGTATTGAACCGCTTCCTCATGCAGGCTGCAATTGGTCACCCCCTAACCGTGCACGGCACGGGTGGCCAGACTCGCGCCTTCATTCACATTCGTGACACGGTTCGTTGCATTGAGATTGCCCTCAACAACCCGCCAAAGAGCGGTGACAAGCCCAGCGTCTTCAACCAGATCACCGAGACTTACCGTGTGCGCGATCTCGCCGAGCTGGTTGCGAAGTTGACGGGTGTGGAGATCGCAAATCTCCCCAATCCCCGTCGCGAGGCTGCCGAAAATGACCTCGTTGTCCTCAATGATCGATTCCTCGCACTTGGCCTTAATCCCACGACACTTTCTGAGGGCCTCCTCGAAGAGTCGCGGGAAATCGCCATGAAGTATCGCGATAGGGCGGACACCTCAAAAATCATCGCTCGTTCCGTGTGGCGCAGTGGGATGGAAACCTCACCCGACCTCGTCAAGTAGTTCGACGGTGGGCTCAGCCCATTACTAAAGGTCGCTAGTAAATTTCTAGGACTGCGTTGCTGATCTTGAAGCTCGTGGAAACTGGCGAGCTTTCTTCAACGACGAAACTTAGGTCGGCGCTTGTGCCTTGCTGGAAACCTAGATCCAGAGTCTTGATCGAGCTTGTAGCGCTGCGTAGTTTGGTGCTGTAACTCGCGATAACACGATCTCCAAGTTTGATCTTCAAGGTCGAGGACTGTTGACTGGCTAGTGCCTTGCTCGATACCGCAAGGGAGAAGTGGATCAGATTCGCACTGCAACCGCTGGGGAGTTTGAGTGTTTGGGCACTAAGGCCACTGCTCTTGGTATCCAAACCGGCAAGAGCGAGGCGGAATCCGGCCTTGCCGGAAATCTGGGTCTTCTTCCCGGTTTTACTC
>CAZTQJ010000021.1:0-11240 GCA_964615615.1 uncultured Acidimicrobiaceae bacterium | reverse complement strand
GGGTCCAAGTCCACCTGAGGCGGCCCACTGGCCACCATGACTTCGTGACCGCGTTCCATCATGGCGAGCGCGAGGTCATTGGTCTGGACCTGCATCCCTCCCCTGCCCCCAGAGGCAAGTACGTAAAGCACTCTCACCCCTGCGAGCCTAGGACCGCTGAAAGCACCAAGCGGGGCAGCCTTCGATACTTCTGCGGATTCGTGGTCTTGGCCAAGATTGAGTGGGTCGTGCGAAGATAGTCAGATGCCAGAGATTCCGAGCGATGCGCCACGCGAAACTGCACATGAAGAGTCAGAAGACCTCGAAGTTCAATCACCTCAGCAGGCTTTAGCGAATGAGCAACTTGCCGAAGCCCAGGTCAAGGCTGCGGTAGTGGCTCTTGACCCCGAACTCCTGGTGGAGATCATCACCAGCACTCCCCTGCACTTTCTTGCCGGCCCAGGCAAACACAGTGCCGCCCTCGCCGCCCTCGTAAAGACCGTGAAGCGTGAACGCTCACCAGAGGCCTTTTTGAAGAGAGCTCCGGCCAGTGCCATCGCCAAGATTGGTGGGCTCGCAGTCGAGCGGCCCCTTGGATTGATCGTCGAAGCACTTGGCGAAGATGCCGAGGATCCGAGCGAGGAAAAACTGCGAGAAGCCTTGGAACAAGTCAGCGAATTCACCTCCATCGGTGAACGTCGACTACTCCTCGCCGTAGCCATACACGACCACTTCACTGCCGCCCCGCACTGCGCCACCATCTTGGCTGAGGAGCCCTATCGCCTTGATCTCCCCGAGCGCCTTCAGTCTTCTCCAAGCTCAGTAATGGCAGCGCCATCGGCTGTTCCAAGCGTTGACCCGGAACTCAAAGAGCGGCGTAAAGAGCGACGTCGTGAGGAACAGGAAAAACGTCGTGCCCAAAAAGACCGTGCCGCAGAAGCCGACCGCCAACTGCGCGCGCGCCAAGCCAGCGCTCGCGCGGCTTCAGCGGCTGAAGCCGATGCCACGCAAACGGCCCAAAAAGCGAGCATCGCGAGTTCTGGAATTCAAGAGCATTGGCGAGCCCCCATGCTCACGCCGCCAGAGGCAGGCAGCTTCAACGCCGATGACCCTTGGGTAGGTGGGCTGATCTACGCCTTTATCCCCTACGACAGCCGCGACCCCGAAAATCCCACCGAGACAGGCAAGGTGCGGCCGGCCATCGTCGTGGCTGGCAATCAAGACAAACTGCTCGTGCGCGCCTGCTACTCAAGCTCTGGGGCCATTGGCGAACGTTTCGCTGGTGTTGCCCTGACAAAGTGGTTGCAACTCGGCCTCGATAGTCCGTCGACGATTGATGACGTCAAGCATGAGGTCCAACGCCAGGGGATCTCTGGCCCAACGGCCTGGATCGCCCTCGTGGACTGGAACAATCTCTGGTAATCGCAGGCTTTAGCGCACCTCAGCCCAGGAATTTTTGGCGCGCTAGGTGACCTTCAGCATGAGGGCTAGACGAGCCTCGCCGGAGTTGATGCAGGCAGCGGGTAGCATGGCTAAAGCCTGAAGCGGACGGAGAAACCTCTCGTGACGGGTAACCCCCCTAACGAAAGCGTTGTCATGACCGTATCCTTTGCCGACCTCGGCGTCCCTAAGCAGCTTGTAGAAGCGCTCTCACGACAGGGAATAAAAGAACCTTTTGCCATCCAAGAGGCCACTATCCCCGATGGCCTTGCCGGCCGCGACCTCTGTGGCAAAGCCCCAACGGGCTCGGGCAAGACCCTGGCCTTTGGCATTGTGGGCGTTGCCCGCCTCAGTGAAGGCAGCTCGCGCCCCAAGCGCCCGCGCATGCTCATCCTCACCCCCACCCGTGAACTCTGCGCCCAGATCGCCAAGGAGCTCCAACCCATCGCTACGGCTCGCAAGCTTCGCGTTGATACCTTTTATGGTGGCGTCGGCTACGGCAATCAGCTCAATGCCTTGCGTCAGCGCTGCGACATAGCTGTTGCTTGCCCCGGTCGCCTCGGAGACCTCATCGAGCGCGGCGATATGCGCCTCGACGAAGTTGAAGTCGTTGTGGTCGATGAAGCCGACCGTATGGCCGACATGGGCTTTTTGCCGGAAGTAAAGCGTCTTTTGGACCAGGTCCCTGACGATCGCCAGACCTTGCTCTTCTCCGCCACCCTGGATGGAGAAATTGGCGTCCTCGTGAAGCGCTACCAAAAAGATCCAGCACGCCACGAACTTGAGGGCGAAGGCAATGCCATGCAGAATGCCACGCATTACTTTTGGAAGGTTCCTTCCACGGAGCGGTCTGAGATTACTGCCGAGATCGCCATGCATTGCGGTTCAACCATTGTGTTTTGTCGCACCAAACATGGTGCGGACCGCCTAGCCCGCCAACTCACCACCAGAGGTATCGGCGCCGTCGCCATCCATGGTGACCGGTCACAGGCCCAACGTGAGCGTGCCCTGCGGTCGTTCACGCGAGGCGAAGTTGGTGTCATGGCAGCCACCGATGTTGCTGCGCGAGGCATTCACGTCGACAATGTGGCAGTCGTCCTGCACTTCGATCCCCCTGCTGATGACAAGGACTACATCCACCGCTCAGGCCGTACCGCACGAGCGGGTGCCGGTGGAAGCGTGATTTCCTTTGTCACTCCTGAAAAAGCCAAGGCGGTTAAGTCTTTGCAACGCTCCCTTGGAGTTGACATCAACAGCACTGAGCCCAAGGTTCTCGATCTCCCCAAGGGGGAGCCTGCGCCGAAGCCCAGGGCAGAACGTCCCGACCCTCGGCCGGCAGGGCGGCGCAGCTCAGGCGAGCGAAGCCACGGACCCGCTGGTCATCGCGGAGGCAATCGCCGTCGTGGACCAGGCCAAGGTGGATCAGCCTCTTCAGAAGATGGATCGTCGCGATCAGATTCGCGCCCGAGTTCAGGATCGCGTAGCGCCAGTCGCCCCGGTGGTCGACCTGGTGCAAAGCCAGGCGCTCGTCCTGGTGGTTCAAGTGGCGGCCGACCCAGTGGAGGTCGTCCTGGTGGCTCCAGTGGCGGCCGCCGAGGCTCCGGGCCTCGCTCTGCGGGCTAAGAAGCGCCACAGCAATCTTTCCGACTTTACGAGAGCTCATCTAGGGCTCTCAGCTGATCCCCAAGGCTTGCTCCCACTCCTTTACCGTCCCTAATTTCTGAACCCGAGAGGCGCTTCACGTCCCAGGCCTAATCTCAGAGGCATGGAAAGCCGCAAGGTCCTCGTCATCCAACACGACGCCGATGATGGGCTCAAGCAGTTTGCGAAACCACTGCTGCTCGCAGGTCTACACCTGGAAACGTGGAACGTGGAGCGATCCATCGCTCCCCAGAATCTCGATCCCTACCACGGGCTCATCATTCTTGGATCCTTGGCGAGTTTGCGATCACCGACCGCGATCCCATGGATAGGCAAAGAGCGCGAACTTCTGCAGGAGGCCCTGGCTTCCCAATTGCCTACGCTGGGTATCTGCTTTGGAGCTCAGCATCTCGCCCTCGCCGCTGGAGGTTCTGTTCGACTCGCGGACCTGCCCGAACTTGGCTGGCAAGAAATATCCCTAGAAGTCCCCGCGCTCAAGGATTCACTACTCAAGAACTTCCCAACGGTCTCCCCCGTATTCCAATGGCACTACGACTGCATCGCCTTGCCAAGCCACGCTGTTCTCTTGGCAACGGGAAACGGCATGGTGCAGGCCTTCAGCATTGAAGACCACGCTTGGGGCCTTCAATTTCATCTAGAGCTCGATCCCGGAGGCCTTGCCAGTTGGCTGGGCAGCTCAGTCGATGAACTCCAATCGCAAGGAGTTTCCAGCGATGCGCTCATGGCTGAAACTCGCCTCCACTGCGAGAGTTATGCCGCTCTTGCCGAAGACCTCATAGCAAATTTTGCCCTGCTCATAAACGCCCGGACTTCCTAGCGAGATGAAGAAAGCCCCAGGGTCTAGACCCCGGGGCTTTCATTCAACTCTTCTTCCGCCCTAGCGGGCCAGGCTTACTGGCCGCGGTGGTAGAAGATCGGTGAGCCCTTCTGGCGACCAGTGGTACTTACTGCGTAGACCACGAAGCCATAGCGATACTTCGGCTGCAGGCCATCCGCAGTGAAGTGGGTGTCGCTCGTAAACCAGCACATGTCAAAACTGTAGGCATTGTCCGAGAACACACAGACTCGGTAGTAGTCCAGAGCCTCACCCGAGTAATAGGTCGGAGCCGTCCAACTCAGATTCAACTGGGATTGGTCACCCGTAGCCGTCCAAAGCACATTGGTGGGCTGTCCAATAGGACCTGAAGGGGTCCCGTTGGTGGTGTCAAGGTCGGACTTTCCATACTTGTTCACCGCCTGTACCGTCGCACTGTACGACGCAGCATTCTTCAGCTGGTCAACGTCGCAATAGAGCTTTGAGGTCTGGCAGGTGCTCTGCAGGACGCCCGCTTGGTTGTAGACCTTCAAGAGGTAGGTCACCTTGTTTGCGCCGAAACTAAAGGGCGGGTCCCAGTAGAACCACAGCCTGCTGTTGGCGCTCTCAACGTTGGTGAAGTAGGGCTGCGATGGCAGACCACCCACCATAAAGCACTGCTCATTCGACCAACTTGACCAGTCATAGTCAGTGAAGGTTTGCACCTTGACGCAGTGGAAACCAGGGTCAAGATTGTCGAGGTGGTTCGCGCCGGCGTCACGCCACCACGTGCCGCCGTATCCATCATCCAAGGATACGAAGTACTGGTAGCCCTGCTGCTTAAATCCACCAAAACTTGCAGGATTAGCAATTGAGAAGTCGGCCGTACCCAGTCCTGCCTTCACCGCCCCAATGGAGGGGGCTCCGGGGCTAGTTCCACATTCGTAACGGCTGGGGAGGGTAATCGAATAGTGAGCGCTGTCGGTGTAGGTCCCGCCTATCCTTCATCAAAGCTAGCCGTGACATTCGGATCCAGGTTTCCACCGACAGGCGCGCCATTATCCATGGCGGTGATTGATGGGCAAACATAGGCCATGGCGTAGAGGTCAAAGCACATCTGTGGTGTACTGCCCACTGCGCTCAAGGTGACATGGATCTTGGCGTTCGGACCAAGCTGAGTACTTTCGAACCTGAAGGTGGGGTTTCCACCAGTGTCAGAGACGCTGAGACCACTGAGGTCATAGCTTGCAACACCGTTAGCCACCGTTGCAGGGACACCCTGCCAACCAGAAACTGGCAGTCCCGAGTCACTGGTGACATAGAGATAGCCAACCTGACCCTTTTGGAGTGGGCTTTGTATGGCAATGCTGGACCATCCGTTGTTCGAGGTCTGACCGTCACAGGACATCTTCCCGACCATCTTGTCTACGGAGTTCTGGAACTTCGCAGGCTCCGCACCGCCACCCGCAGGTGCGACTGGCTTGCACTGGTTAGTTCCCGTTGTCGTGTCCCAACTCAAAATGTTGGAGAAGTTGTCATTTGTCCAGATGCAATTAGGGACGTGTGGGTCAGCCTCTACGGAGTAAGTGCTCCCCTGAGAGTTGCCCGCGACCGAAAGGAAGGTCGAATTGGTGAGGGGGAAATGTGCACACTGCGCATTCGTCGAGAAGTCGTAGCAGTCCACAATTGGAAGCGTGGAAGTCGAGTTGACGGAATACCAGTTACCGCGCGACCAGTAGTAGCGGTCACCCTGGGCCGTCACGGTGCTCATCACGCCCGAGTCTCCTCCGACGCTGTCGCTGGGTGCTGCACCCATCACCGTACTGAGCTCGGTGTTCATATTGGTGTTGCTACCTAGACTGCTGCCATCGGCGCCGATGCAAGCAATGCTGACACCGAGAGTACAGATGCCAGCTTGGCTATATCCCATCGCCGGAACAGTGGGCGCAAGTCGTGGCCCAGCTGCAGTCCTCGGCCAAGATCCCGTTAAGCAGGTTGCCAGCGTGCTGGCATCAAAGCAGTAGACCTTGCCACCGATGTAACTAAAGCTTCCCTTCGATGAGCCATCGGTAACGTAAATCTGATTGCCTAGGGCAAGCATGTCTTGGTTATTGAGGTCTGAGGAATAGCCGCTGGAGAGGCCAGTTGACCAGCCCCCAGAGGGCATGCCCGAGCAACTGGCCTTGGTGCTGGGGTCGACGCAGAGAATCTTGCGATTCACTTGGTCATAGGCAAAGACCTTGCCGCTGGCAATCGCCCCCGTTACAAAGTTGTTAATCCCGTCTCCGTATCCCGTGCCGACCGTCACCCGACCATTATTGGCAACGTCGCTGCAGCGTGAGCCTGCCGTGGCGTTGATGCAGTCAAATCCAAATCCCACGCTGGAGTAACCGCTGGGAATCCACATGTGGTTCTCGTCACTAAAGGTGCCGTAGGGCTTATGGTTAGTACCCCCAGTGAGTGAAATAGGAAATCCCGAGCACTGCGAACCATCGCTCAGCAAGTGGCAGTCAATTGAAGCTGGTGAACTGTGGTGGTAGATGTTGAAGACCTTGGTGTAGTTGGGGTCAAAGAAGGCGTTGAAGCCGTCACCTCCACCGGTGAGCGTGATCTGACCTACCGAGGACGGCGGGACCATGCTGCCCGAAGCGGTGTAGGCCTGGTGCCCGCCTACGATGCCTCCTGAGTTGATGCTTCCCACTGCACGAATGCAGTTAATTTTCCCCGTTAACCTCGGCAACTTGCTGCTGTAGCTACTTCCGTGGTTGGTTGAGTACTGCAAGGTGTAGCCAGCCGGAATCTTGATCGTTCTCCTGTCTAACTCGGCATAGACGTCGTCGAAACAACTCTCAAGCGTCTGCGCGCTACGACCCTGTCCCGCAACTTGGTCGCTGGCTACAACATGTAGGGTGTCCCCGTCGCCAACCGAGGGGTTCTGCTGACCCCAATAGTCGGTTACCGACACCGAGTGAACCGCCGAGGTCGTTGCGCTCGCTGCGCTTGCAGCCAGAACACTGGCTGGTGCGAGCATGGTGAAGGTCAGCGCGAGGCCGGCAAGGGACTTGGTCATTTTTTGAATCTTCATAGCAGAGGAATTTAGCAGAAGTTAAACTGAAGTCAAGTCAATCTCATGAAGCTCAGTACGAACCGATAAGGGCGCAAAAAGAGGGCTTTGGGCCTGCCGTGGCTCGGCTAGAGCTCAATTGCTGTCAAATCAGGCCCAGCCTCAATTCGCCCCGAAAAAGCCTGTGCAGCGATTTCGGTGAACTCGTGCTCATTCCCTGGCGCTGGGGCGGGAACGTAGTGCGTCAATATCAAGGTCTCAATGCCCGCCTTGGCAGCCGTTTCGCCAGCCTGCAGGGCAGTCGAGTGATAGTCGAGGATGTCTTGCATACGCGGGACAGGGATGGCGCGAACAAGATCATCGCGGATCACACTTTGCACGTAGGCAGTGGCTCCGACCAAGAGCTTGTCGAGGCCCTCGCAGGGTATGCCATCTCCAGCCATGACCACGCTCTGAGAGGCATCAGAGATTTTATAAGCCAGGGTCGGAGAAACCGGCCGGTGATCCGTAGCTCCTGTCTCGATCTTGAGCCCCCCAAGCTCAAAGGAGTCTCCCGCAGAGATTTCGGTGACACTGACCGTGGGGCCATGCGTCATTGATTCATGGTGTGTTACGCGATAGGAGATGTCCAGTGCAAGCATCGCCAGCGCTGCAGTCACCAGCTCCTCTGTGCCCGCTGGCCCAAAGATCTTGAGATCCATGTCGTCGCCAGCCATAACCCAGGTTGTGGTGATGATGTCATTGAGATCACCGATGTGATCACTGTGCAGGTGAGTGATGAGTACTCCCGAAAGCATGAAGGGAAAGAGCCCAGCGCCAACGAGTCGAGTAACGACCCCACGGCCGGCGTCAATGAGGAGGTGAGCGTCACCGGATTGCACCAAGGATGCGGGACCAGAGCGATTCGGGTCTGGAATGGGACTACCGGTGCCGAGCAGGGTGATTTTCATAGTGCCTCCTTGTTTCTCCTCACGTTAGGAGATTGGACAAAAGCGTGCTGTTGCCCATCGGATACGGATCGCTTCATGCTGGGTACTTGGCCCTAACCTCGTCTTGAGAAGCAATGAGTCCCAGTGGCTTTGAGGAGCAGCGGATGCGATTAGCAAATATTGATGGAAGGTCCACCATGGTGACCGACCTAGGCCTCATTGATATCGAAATTGCGTCCCAAGGCCGCTTTGCCTCCTCCCCCACGGCCATCTTCTCTGAGATCGATGCCTTGCAGGACTGGTTTGCAACAGCTCAGCCTGACCTCAGCGAAGCCTTGGATCCCGAAAGTCTGCTCGGCAGTGCACGCCTTGGCGCACCTGTCCCTGAGCCTGAACAGATTTTTTCTATAGGGCTCAATTACCGGACTCACGCAGAAGAGATGGGGCTCCCTATTCCTACCGTGCCCATGGTCTTTACGAAGTTCCGATCCTGTCTCGCAGGCCCTTACGCTGACCTTGCCCTCCCCGCTGAGACCGTCGACTGGGAGGCTGAACTCGTGGTGGTCATCGGCCAGAGTGGGCGTGACATAAAGCCAGATAAGGCGCTTAAGCACGTGGCTGGCTATTGCAGCGCCCAGGACTATTCAGAACGCGTCTTACAACTTGCTGCCTCCCCACCTCAATTCAGTCTGGGAAAGAGTTACGAGGCTTTTGCACCCATGGGACCCTGGATCACCACGGCTGATGAAGTTCCTGATCCCCAAAAGCTCAGCATCAGCTGCGAGGTAGATGGCAAGCGCTACCAAGAGGCCAGCACGGCTGACATGGTTTTTAGCGTTGCCGAATTGATCGTCACCCTTTCAGCCGTCTGCGAACTGCGAGCTGGAGACCTCATCTACACCGGCTCACCTGCGGGAGTCGGTCAAGGCCAAGAGCCCCCCGTCTTCCTCTCCCCTGGCTCCGTGGTCACGACGGAAATCTCAGGCCTAGGTAGGCTGCGCAACCACTGCGTGCCTGCGCGCGCTTAGCTTGACTCGCTGCTGAGCAGTCGTACTCTGTCATCAGCCAGGCTGATCTGAGCCTTCCCTGAACGCAGCAACTCCACGTCTTCGAGGATGCAATCACGCCGCCAACCCTGCGATAAGCGGCCAGGTGAGCCAGAGAGATAGGCCGTGAGATCACGTCTACTGGCGAGCAGATCTGCATCGATTTCAAGGTCCATGGCCCGCTGACGAGCGAGGGCCGCAAGCACATTGAGCAAGGGCTCAAGCTCAAGATCAAAAGGATTCTCCGGCAGTGGACGCAGTTCACTGATCTCAGCACCGAGTGCCGCATTCAGCACGTCAACCAGTTCTCGAGCAAGGTCATCGGGAAGGCTGTTGAGTCCCTTGATGGCTTTTAGCGCCCTCGGCGAACTTGGCGGTCGCGTCGCGATGGCAACAATGGCTTCGTCGCGCAGGATGTGGCTACTCGGTCGGTTGCGTTCACGTGCCTTTTCATCTCTATAGGCGGCAAGGCGCTGGACGACCAACTGACGTTCGGGCTTCAATGCACCCACGCGAGAAATCCGCCACCAGAGTTCTTCGGCTTCAGCGGGAGCACTTGAGCGTGACAGCATGGCGCCAAATTCTTCCTGTGCCCACGCGCTGCGGCCCGCTTCAACCAATTTGGCCGAGAGATGACTTTCGATGGCGTGAAGGTAGGCAACATCACTGGCGGCATAGGTCAGCGAGGCCTCTGGCAATGGGCGTTCAAGCCAATCTGAATATTGCTTGGTCTTGTCGAGTGCAATGCCAAGCACGGAGCCGGCCAAGACTTTGAGTGAAGGCGTCGGCCACCCCAAGAGCTGAGCGGCTAACTGCGTATCGAAGATCGCCCTCGGACGAAGCCCTATGGCATCTTCCATAATTTCGAGGTCTGATGCTGCGGCATGGAGCAGCGCTGTGCCTGGTCCCCCAAAGAGCATGGTCAGTGGCGAAAGGTCCACCTTCAAGGGATCGATGAGCAAGATCTCATCAGGCCAACCCAGTTGCACGAGGGCAAGGCGGGTGTCGTAGAACTTGCCCGCGATGAACTCGGTATCAATGGCATAGAAGGCTTCGCTGAGGTGACCGGCGAGTGCCTCTTCGAGTTCACCATCGCGATCGATATAACGGATGCGCTGACGAGGACCTGATGTCGCGATGGTGCACCTCCATGGTGTCTCTGCTCAAGTCTCAATCTAGGCCGAGACTGGGCCAGGTGAGCAGACTGCAGGGTGACTGAGACCATGACCTAGGCTCAAATCATGGGCAGTGGATCAGATCTGAAGGGTGCAGGCGGGGACCATGGGACCCGTCAGCGCCTTATTGACGCTGCGGTTACCGCCATCGACGAACACGGTGAAGCCGCACTTCGACTCGCTGACGTAGCCCGTGAGGTTGGCGTAGCCAGTGGCATTGTTTCCTATCACTTTGGAAACCGCGACGGACTCGTCAAGGCAGCGAAACTCACCGCATTTTCCCGTCAGGCGCTGACCGACAGCAAGGCAATTGAATCCGTCGGCAAAGTCGCAAGGGACGCGAATCAAGCTCTCCATCTCCTCGAGCAGATCACCACCGAGGTCGTAAAGGCCGAACGAGCGAGCGAGCGTCTCAAGCGCGTCGCCGTGCTCGGCAGCCTCCAGGGGCGACCGGAGTTACTTGCCGAACTGGGCAAGAGCCAGAAAGAGATCACTGGCGCTATCGCCAAGGCCATAACCAACAGCCAAGAATCCGGTCTGGTTGTCAAGGATCTCGACCCTGAAGCCTTGGCGCTCTTTGTGCAGGCCTACAGCATCGGCTTGGTGCTCATGGATCTGAATCCTGATGACGCACCGCGCGAAGCAATGATCGAAGTTATTTCCCGCGCCATTTCGAGTTTTATTAGGCCTCCGACCTAAAGGGTCAACTGGCTTTCGGTGAAGTAGTCACTAAAGCCCTCGTAGCCCTGATTGCCACAAAAGAAGCTTTCTTGCCACTCAAAAACGCTGATGGATTGGAGCGGACGACGGGATTCGAACCCGCGACCCCAACCTTGGCAAGGTTGTGCTCTACCACTGAGCCACGTCCGCGTGACAACGGTCCTACTCTAACGCGAACTCACGGGGTCGTCGACGCGTCAGCAGCGGCTTTCAACTCTTCGAAGGCAAGCTCGACAAAGTCAGCAAAGTCCTGGAGATCAGGAACGAGGCGATGACAGGCCAAGAATCCGAGTGAAATTGAGTCGAGATACCGAAGAGCGGTGACGTTCAGACCAATGGTCGCCGCAATCGGTCCAACTGGCCTGATGTGCTCGATGCGAAGACCGCCAGATCGGAAGAGCACACGTCTGAACTCCAGTCACCTGAAGCTAT
>CAZTQJ010000020.1:0-11423 GCA_964615615.1 uncultured Acidimicrobiaceae bacterium | reverse complement strand
CAAGTTGCTCTCCGGTAATCCATGAAGACTCGGGTCCTGCAAGGAAGCGGACTGCCTCGGCAACGTCTTCAACCGTACCTACGCGAGAAATTGGGGTCTGCTCAAGGTAGTCATCGAGGAGTGCACCACCAGCGGTGATGAAGCTCATCAACTCGTCATCGATAATTCCTGGCTGCACTGAGTTCACCCTGATTCCATCAACAGCGAGTTCGTCTGCGGCGTAGCGGCTCAACTCATCAATGGCAGCCTTAGAAATTCCGTAGGCCCAGAGGTAGCGATGAGGGAAATGCCCTGCGCCTGAAGACATCAAGACAATGGAGCCCCCACCCCCGGCCTTCATAGCAAGGGCTGCTTGCTTGACGCAGATGGCGCTCCCGATGACGTTGAGATCCACCGTCGCGCGTACGCCCTCGATATCAGCATCAGGAATGGGGCCCATGTGCATGGAGCCACCGGCGCAGGCAAAGAGAATATCGAGCTTGCCAGTGGCCTCAGTGGCTTTACTTACTGCAGCGATGACCTGTTCTTCCACGGTCACGTCAGCAACAATCACGGTGACGCTTGCGCCCTGGGTCGCCACTGCGGCAATCTCCGCGCTAGCTGCGGTGAGTTTGTCTTCAGTCCGGCCACAGATCGTGACGTGGCAGCCGTCTGCAGCGAATCGCTTAGCTGTGCCTAGACCGATACCACTGCCTCCACCGGTGATGAGTGCCGACTGTCCTGCTATTCCCATTCCACTGCTCCTGTTCGGTTCTTAGTTCCCCAGCTTTGTGCTGGGAGTGAAGGTGATGGGCATCGCTTCGATGCCACTGACGAAATTGGCCGGTCGGCGCAGGAGGGGTGCGTCGCTAGCAAGCGCGATGTTATCCATGCGCTCAATGAGACGGGTGAACATGCATCGCAACTCCATCCTGGCGAGTTGGTTGCCGAGACAGAAGTGAGGGCCAAAGCCAAAGGCGACATGATCGTTGGGAGAGCGGGTGATGTCGAATCGATCTGGTTCAGCAAACTGTGCTGCATCTCGATTGGCAGAAGGAAAGCACAGAATGAGCTTCTCGCCTTCATGGAGAGATTTACCTCCAAATTCAACATCCCGGGTGACTGTTCTGGCCATGTTCTTCAGTGGTGAGACCCAGCGCAGCATTTCTTCAACCGCTAATGGCATTGCTGAAGGGTCTTGGCGCAGCGCCTGCATGGACTCGGGATTGTGAAGCAGTGCTTCAAGGCCACCAGTGATGACATGACGAGAAGTCTCGTCACCACCAATCAGGATGAGGAGGGATTCGTAAACGATCTCGTCGTCGCTGAGTTTCATGCCCTCGACTTCGGCATGGGTCAAGATGCCAACTAGGTCCTGCGTGGATCCAGACGAGCGGCGGTCTTCAATGACTCCGCGAATGAAGCCGTCCCAAGCAATAAAGGCAACCGTGGCGCCCTCGATTAGCGCGGGGTCTGTGCTGCCCTGACCTTTGACCAGATCATCGGACCATACGAGGAGGTCGTGGCGCATGCTTTCGTCCATGCCCATCATTTCTCCGATGAGGATAAGTGGCAACCATGCGGCAACTTCGCCGACAAATTCACATTCACCACGTTCGATGACGTCATCAATGAGGCGATCGCAGGTGGCCGTCACATGTCCCTCAAGTTCGCGGATATGACGAGGGGTAAACCCTGATGAAACAAGGCGCCGCCGCTGCACGTGATCGGGGGCATCCATGTCGATCATCATGGGCAAGGGTCCGTTGTCGGGCCGTATGCCACCAGCATTAGAAAAGGTGGCTGGATCTTTTTCGACGTCTTTGAGGTCCCGATAACGGGTGATGGCCCAGACGCCACTCTTCTCGTCACGGTAAACCGGGTCATGCTCACGCATCCAAGCAAAGGCGCTCAGGTGGTCCCCACCCCAGAAACTGCCCGCTAGTAGATCGATATCTGGACGATTCGACACGCTTCCCCCTCAAGAGCGCCGGTGACCCCGGCGCCGAATGATCGTACCTGAGTCCGCTGCGCTCTCGCTCATTCCCGTGGCGCTGGCTAGCCTCGGAGTTATGGGCACTGAGGACTTATTCGAAGATCACTCGCTGCCCTACTTGGCCGCCCTGACAGCCACCGCCAGAGGAATGACGCGTTCAAGCAGTGACGCCGAAGATCTCGTGCAGGACACCTATATCAAGGCCTACCGCGCCAAGCAGGCGCTCATGCCAGGAAGTAACGCCAAGGCCTGGTTACTCAAGATCATGACCAACCTCTACATCGATCGTTATCGCAAGGCCAAGAGACGGCCAGAAGTTGTGGAAGTCGCTGATGTTGATGAACTTGCGGTCTATCGTCAATTGGCCAACGAAGAAGCGACACCCGAAGCTCAGGTCCTCGCCTCCCTTTCTGACTCGGCGGTGATGGACGCACTCCATGACCTCCCCGATGGATACCGCGAAGTCATTGTGCTCGCTGATCTTGAGGGTTTGAGTTATCGCGAGATTGCCGAACAACTTGAACTACCCATGGGCACGGTGATGAGTCGCTTGCATCGTGGACGGCGAGCACTCGAGCGTTCCTTAGGTGCTTTTGCCTTTGAACGCGGACTCACGGAAAATCCGCCACCGCTGGGATCAGCCATGGCAGTGCATGACCGCAGGGATCGCCATGGCAATGCCCTGCCGGGCGAGTGTGTGGCCTTGATTGAGGAAGTGCAGGGTTATCTCGATGGCGAACTCGACCGAGATGAGACTGCGGCCTTTCATGAGCACATTGGGAACTGCATGCCCTGTTTTAAAATGGCGAGCTTTAAACGCGACGTCCGAGAGCTCGTTGGTGAGCGACTCTCTCGAGCTAGGGGCAGTGACCAGCTTGCCGATCGCATTCGCGGTGCCGTGGCTGCGCTCGATGCAGAAGGTCCTTTGAGTTCTTGAACACCCATAGCCCCCTGATCTCTGGCCTCTTGAATCGCTGCCGTTTCGGTGAGGGTCCCCTGGACTGTGCACTTTCAGGAGGACCCGATTCCTCAGCCCTCGTTGCGCTTGCGGTGGCAAGCGGTAGGGAAGTGACTGCGCATCACGTCAATCACCACAGCCGTGACAGCTCGAAGGTGGACGAAGCCCTGGCCAGGGAGATCGCGGCACAACTGGGTGCGCAGATTGAGGTCCACCATGCCGAGGTTTCCTCAGGTCCAAATTTTGAGGCGAGGGCTCGCGCAGCCCGTCGCCAGCTCCTGCCAAGCACGGTAGCGACGGGCCACACCATGGATGATCAGGCGGAGACGGTCTTGCTGAATCTCATGCGCGGTACCGGCATTGACGGCCTGCGGGCCATGGAACTTGGCCCACGCCACCCAATTTTGGATCTCCGTCGTGAAGAAACCCTGGCGATCTGTGCCGAACTCCAACTTGCCGTCGCTCTTGACCCAAGCAATGCCAGCCCCGAGTTCAGCCGCAACCGCGTTCGCTTAGAAGTGCTCCCCATGCTCGCTGACATCGCCAGCCGAGATGTCGTACCCCTCTTGGCCAGACTGGCAGCGGTGAGTGCCGAAGAGGTGGATTTTCTTGAGGCTGAGGCCCTGGCGCAGATTCCTGAGGTAACCGATGTCTCAAGCCTCCGAGAAGCCCCGGCGGTTCTCGCTCGCCGCCGCCTCCGGGGCTGGCTGCGCCGCCTCGACGGTGATGGCGAGCACCCTCCCTCATTGGCTGAACTCGAGCGGGTGTTTGACGTCGTGGAAAATCGTTCACGGTCAACACAGCTCGCGGGCAAGCGTTCTGTCCACCGCAGGGGAGGCAGGCTGCGCCTTGAGCAGGACAATCCGCCTAGCCTCAGCGAGGTGAGCACAACCGACCCAACGCTCCCGCCCGCATGGGCCCCAGCTGAGGTTGGGTCTGCCGTAGTGACTCCTGAGCAACTGCAGCTGCGTATCGCTGAACTCGGTGCGCAGATCACTGCTGATTACCCCGATGATCCGCCACTCCTCGTGGGTGTCCTCAAGGGGGCGATGATGTTCATGACGGACCTCAGTCGCTGTATTGAGCTCCCCGTCGATGTGGACTTCATGGCGGTTTCTTCCTATGGAAGCGCTACGGCCACTTCGGGAGTGGTGCGCATCATCAAGGACCTCGAGGCCGACCTCCTCAATCGCCACGTGATCGTGGTTGAAGACATCATTGATTCCGGCCTTACCTTGAATTACTTGCTGCGTTACCTCAATGCTCGTCAACCAAAGTCCCTGCAGGTTTGTGCACTCTTCTTGAAAGAGGGCATGCAGCGTGTTCATGTGGATTACCGCTACGTCGGCTTCACCATTCCTTCGACCTTTGTCGTTGGTTATGGTCTCGATGTTGATGAACGACTTCGCAACCTACCCACCGTCTACACCTACCTACCCCATCAGGGTTAGGCCAAACAGTAAGGAGCCTGTGCGCCATGGCCGTCGAAATTGAACGAGTTGAAGCAGCGGTAAAGGAAATCCTCGCGGCGATTGGCGAAGACAGCAACCGAGATGGCTTGCTTGATACTCCGCGTCGCGTCGCCAAGATGTATGAAGAGTTATTCAGCGGACTCGAGGATGATCCCGCAAAGCACCTTGAGGTGACCTTTGCGGAAGGTCATGACGAGATGATCATGGTCCGTGACATCCCCTTCACCTCACTCTGCGAGCACCACCTAGTGCCCTTCGTGGGGAAGGCTCACGTTGCCTACATTCCTGGAGGCGACGGACGCATCACCGGGCTCTCCAAGCTCGCCAGACTGGTTGATGGTTATGCCAGGCGACTTCAGGTCCAAGAGCGCATGACAGCCCAGGTGGCCGACGCTATTGAGCGCGTGCTTACTCCTCGTGGAGCTCTGGTTGTTATTGAGGCTGAGCACATGTGCATGTCCATTCGCGGTGTAAAGAAGGCGGGCACCGTCACGGTAACTTCAGCAGTCCGTGGACTTTTTCGCACCGACAACTCAACCCGGCTTGAGGCGCTGCAGTTCATCCAAGGGCGTTCCTAGTGTCCGTCGAGGTTATGGGGATTGTGAACTGCACCCCCGATTCTTTCTACGACGGCGGATTTCATGCCGAAGCCAGGACGGCGATCGATCACGGTCGGCTGCTTGTTCATGAGGGCGCAAGCGTTATTGATATTGGTGGAGAATCATCGCGGCCAGGCGCAAAAGCGGTTCCCTTAGATCTTGAACTTGAACGGGTGATCGCGGTGGTCGAGGCTATGGCTGATGCAGTTCGCGTCTCTATAGATACCGTCAAAGCTGAGCTTGCTCATGCGGCCATTGATGCTGGTGCGACTCTGCTGAATGATGTTTCTGGCCAGCTCCATCCTGTGGCTGCTGAACGTGGGGTGGCCTGGGTGGCCATGCACCGCCAAGGGACAGCGGACCATATGCAAGATGATCCGAGCTACGACGATGTGGTGAGCGAGGTCCACGAGGCTGTCTTGGCCATGGCTCACGGGGCCAGGGCTGCAGGGGTGGAAGAGGTCTTTGTAGACCCCGGCATCGGCTTTGGAAAGACGGTTGAGCACAATCTCAAACTGCTCGCCCATCTCCCCGAACTCGTTAGCCAGGCCCACAAAGAGGGCTTTAAGGTGACCGTTGGCACATCTCGAAAGCGTTTTTTGAGCGAGCTGAGTCCCCGATTTTCTCCTATTCCCCCAGAGGGCCGCTTGCCCGGTACGCTCGCCACCGCGAGTTGGCTTGCACTCTGTGGAGTAGACCTCATTAGGGTTCACGATGTAATCCACACGGTGCGGGCCGTTTCACTCGCGTCACATGCTCAAGAGCGGGGGACCAGTTGGTGAAGGGAAAGTGGGCAGCGGGAATACCGCCACGACGATTTACCTGGATTATCAAAGACAGCCTCGCGATGAGCGAGCGCCCTGGAGGTTTCGGCGAATCACATCGCAAGGTTCGCCGCCAAGAAGAGATCATCTGGCTGCGCCAGCAGGGCTTCAATCTCATTGTTTCGGTTTTGCCAGGGCGCAATAATTTGCAGCACTACGAGGAAGAGGGCGTGAACGCTGCCCACTTCCCCATGCCTGAGACCGGTGACATCACCGAGCATCTTCGGGTTTGCTACGCAGCGCTTGATGAAGCCCGTCAAGGATCGGGCCGCGTCCTCATCCATGCCGATGATCTCGGTGATCGCCTCATGGGCGTCGTTGCTGGATATGTTTCAACCATTAGTGATCAATTGACCGCAAATCAAGCCATTCACTTCGTGGAACAACTTGTCGAGCGGCCCATGAGCCCCGAAGGCCGCGAAATCGTGCGCGCCATCGACCCCCCAAAGGCGTGACCGATCGAATCGTGGTGAAGGGCCTGCGGGCTGTGGGAATCTGCGGAGTGCTTGAAGAAGAACGCACCACAGCGCAACCTTTTGAACTCACCATTGTGCTTGAGCGCGATCTCTCCGCACCCGGGAGGAGCGACGATCTCTCCGACACCATTGACTATGGCGATGCGGCAACGCGAGCTGTGGCCGCGGTGGAGCGATCCTCCTATCAACTGCTCGAAGCCCTGGCCACCGAGATCGCCACTGAACTCCTTGAGGTCTTTGATTCTGTCGATGCG
The DNA here is from genome assembly GCA_964615615.1 of uncultured Acidimicrobiaceae bacterium. Lineage (GTDB taxonomy): Bacteria > Actinomycetota > Acidimicrobiia > Acidimicrobiales > RAAP-2 > CAZTQJ01. Next base: position 4,865 of record CAZTQJ010000020.1, on the reverse strand, counting down.
GTTGAAGTTCATCTTGACAAACTCGAACCACCTTTACCCTTCCCGATGTATGCCACCGGCGTGGTTCGCCGTCTCACACGAAACTCGTGACCGCTTCGGCTTCCTCCAAGCGCGCCTTCCTTTCGCTGGGATCAAATCTCGATGACCGTGTCGCCCTCCTAGCTGCGGCACTGGATGCCTTGGCCGAGTCTGAGGAGCTGGTGGGCGTATCTCCCGTTTATGAGACGGCCCCCGTCGGTGGCCCCGAAGGCCAGGGAGCCTTTTTGAACCTCGTGGTGGAACTGCGGACAACGCGTAGCCCTCAGGAGCTCTTAGCCTTGGCCCACGAGCTCGAAGCTCAGGCCGAGCGGCGCCGCGAGATCTATCACGGGCCACGAACTCTCGATGTTGATCTCTTGCTCTTTGAGGGATATGAGTCCCAGGATCCGCAATTAACGATTCCCCATCCCCGGATGTATGAACGGCGCTTTGTGCTGGCTCCTCTGGCTGATGTGGCCCCAGAATTGGTAGAAGCGAGCCTCTTGGAGGCCGCTGTCGGAGAGGTCCACAAGATCGGTATGCTTTCAGCACTGAGGTAGTTCCAAAGGAGACCGGCACCATCATGGGCTGGATCACCAAGGGGGGAAGCCACCGTGAAGATCACCAGAAAGACTCTGCGATTCGTAGGTCAGGGCAAGGCCGCTACGGCCATGGCCGCCGCCTGTAGCGCTGTCGGTTATGAGCTCTTGGGCTTTCTCGGCCGTAGCGATGATCTCTTCGCGGCCACCCACGACGCCGACATTCTGATCCTGGCGGTAGCCGATGACGCCATCGCTGAAGTTGCTGGACGCATCGCACCGAACGCCGACTGTCTCGTCCTGCACCTTTCGGGTTCGCGTGGCCTTGATGTGCTTGCGGGCCACGAGCGGCGTGCTGGACTACATCCTTTAGTGGCGCTCCCTAATGCCGAAGTGGGTGCGCAGCGTTTACTCGATGGGGCCACTTTTGCCATTGCTGGGGATCCTTCTGTTCTCGAAATCGTCGAAACACTTGGTGGCGTAGCTGTTCCTGTTCGCGATGACCAACGCGCCGCTTACCACGCAGCCGCCACGGTGGCCGCGAATCACGTAGTGGCCCTCATGGGTCACCTTGAGGCAATTGCCAGTGAAGCGGGACTCAGCCTGGAGACCTTCTTGCCTCTGGCAAGGGCGGCGATTAACGACGTTGAAGAGCTCGGTGCCGCGGCTGCCCTCACCGGTCCCGCGAGTCGCGGCGACTGGGAGACCCTGCAGCGCCACCTCGATGCCATTGCTCCCGAGGAGCAAGCCTCCTATCGCGCAGGAGTTGCTATGACCCTTCGCCTCCTGGCTGCTTCGGGTACGCCTATGAAGGATGTTGCCGTCGAGTCACTCCTCCCCGTTCACTAGTTCAGCCAAGCTCGAATTTCGCCACCGTGGAGTTACTAGAAGGGACCAGTGCCCTGCGAGCGGCTCTGGACAATGTCCGATTGGCAGGCAAGTCGCTTGGCTTTGTGCCAACGATGGGAGCACTGCACGCTGGTCACGCCAGCTTGATTGATCGAGCAGGCCTTGAATGCGATGCGGTGGTGACCTCGATCTTCGTAAATCCAACGCAATTCAATGACCCCAAGGATCTCGCGGCCTATCCCCGCAGCCTTGAGCAAGATCTGGCCTTACTTGAGGCTCACGGATGTGATTTCGCCTTCGTCCCCTCGGTCGAGGAGATCTATCCCGAGCAAGACCAGAGCCAAAGCCCCAGTGTTCCTGCTGTAGCGCATCGCTGGGAAGGCGAAGAGCGACCCGGCCACTTTGCCGGCGTGATTGAAGTCGTCGATCGCCTTTTAGACGCGGTGGGTCCTTGCAGGCTCTACCTAGGCGAAAAGGATTTCCAGCAACTCGCTGTGCTTCGAGCCCACTATGCCCAGACGGCTAGGGCCGTGGAGATTGTGGCTTGTGCGACAGACCGTGAATCCGATGCCTTGGCACGATCAAGTCGCAACCTGAGGCTGAGTAAGGAAGCACGAAGCGCCGCAGCTGCTATTCCACTGGCGCTGGATGCAGGGGTGAGTCTGGCCAGCGAGGGAGCCTCGCCAGCGGCCATAGAGCGGGCGATGACGCAGTTGTTGCTTGATGCTGGGGCGCAGCAGGTCGATTATGCCGTTCTCGTCGATGCGACAAGCCTTGAACCCGCCCTTAGGGTTGAGCCCGTGACCCCACAACGGCTCTTAATCGCCGCGTCCTTTGGCGGCCTCCGCCTTATTGACAATGCCGACCCCAAGCACTCGCCACTCCATGAGCGCTGAGCTCTCCATCGGGCCCTTCGACGTCTTAGTCGTCGGCAGTGGTGTGGCGGGACTCACCGCAGCAGTGGAGCTAGGCAGCAACTCAGATCTGGCCGTGGGGATTTTGACCAAGGGCGTGTTGACTGATTCAGCAACGCGCTGGGCCCAAGGTGGAGTAGCGGCTGTGCTGTCGGGCGATGAAGATTCCACCGATCTCCACCTCGCCGACACCTTGGCTGCCGGTGCGGGCCTCTGCGATCTTGAGGCCGTTCGACTCATGGTCGACGAAGGTCCTGGTCGTGTTCTTGCCCTCGCCTCCCTAGGGGCAGCCTTCGACCGTGAAGAGTCCGGTTCCTACGCGCTGGCGCGCGAAGGTGGCCACTCGCGCGCCAGGGTTATTCATGCGGGTGGCGTAGCCACTGGCGCTGAGGTTGAACGTGCGCTTGAGGTTGCAGCGCGCGAGAGTGCAGCTGCGGTCTTTGAGGGATGGCTTGCCACCGATCTCCTGCTTGATGCAGGCCGTGTTATTGGGGTAGAGGCAATTCGGCCTGACGGCGAAATCGTCAGTGTGCTGGCCAGGGAAGTGGTTTTGGCGACGGGTGGCGGCGGCCAGCTCTTTTCGGTTACCACGAACCCTCCTGAAGCAACGGCCGACGGACTGGCCATGGCGCTGCGAGCAGGGGTGCCCTGTGCAGACCTTGAGTTCATGCAGTTCCACCCCACCGCGCTTCATGAACGAGCGACACCTAAGCCTCTGCTTTCCGAGGCGCTCCGTGGTCACGGGGCGATCCTGCGTGACGATAGAGGCGAACGCTTCGTTGACGAATTAGCGGCGCGTGATGTGGTTTCGCGCGCCATGGCATCGGTGATGGCCGAGCGACTCGTGGATCATCTCTGGCTCGATGCGACTGAGTTGACTGAGTTTCAACAGCGCTTTCCCACCACCGCAGCCAGCCTGGCGGCCCTAGGGATAGATCCCAGTAAAGATTGGATACCCGTAGCCCCCGCAGCGCATCACTTTTCTGGCGGCGTGGTGACCGACCTCGACGGTCACAGTCTCGTACCCGGACTCTGGGCTATTGGCGAAGTCGCTTGCACGGGAGTTCATGGGGCCAATCGACTGGCCTCAAATTCCCTGCTTGAAGGCATGGTCTTTGGTGCGCGCATGGTTGACGCTTTGCTCGCTGGTCGCAGCGATGCCGAGGCGACAGGGGTCCTGCGCGCCTGGCTCGGTGGCGCAGATGAGTGGACCTTGCCTCAGCGCAGCATGCCCGAGATCGATAGTTGTTTCCCTAGCGGTCTGGATCATGATCTTGAAGCCATTGCTAGCGCGAGAAGCGTCCTCCAGGTAGCCATGACCAAGGGTTGCGGAGTCGTGCGATCAGCAGCCTCCCTCGCCTCGGTTGACGATGCGCTCGCAGCAGCGCGGGCGATCTGCGAGCGCTCCAAGCCGTCACGCGAAGCGGTGGAACTCGCCAACCTCACCAGCCTTGCTACTGCAGTACTTGCGGCGGCCAAGGCTCGTGAGGAAAGCCGTGGGAGTCATGTGAGAATGGAGTACGAAGGAAGTCGAGACGAATGGAAACTTCGCTTGAGCTTCTCGGCGATTAAGCACAACGAGGAGGAACAATGACGCAGGCTGCAGTACATCCGCCCCAGTCAGCTGTAGATGCTGCCGTAGATCTTGCCCTCGCAGAGGACCTCCTTCCCCTGGGCGACCTTTCGGCAGCCTTGGTCGACCCATTAGTCATCGCAAGCTTGGTCATTCGCTCTCGCGAAGACGGCGTGCTCGCTGGCCGCCGTTGCGCCGAGGCGGCTTTCGCGCGTGCGAGTGCAGCACTTGAGGTGAATTTCCATCTCGATGATGGTGATGCGGTAAGCGCAGACACGGTGGTGGCGACGATTCGAGGCCCTCTCGCTGCCATCCTTCCGGTAGAGCGCACTGCGTTGAATTTCCTGAGTCACCTCTCTGGCATTGCGCGTTCAACGGCTAAGTATGTTGCTGCAGCGCGCAAGGTAAACGAAAGCACCAGAATCCTCGATACGCGCAAGACCCTTCCTGGACTGCGTGCCCTACAAAAGGCAGCGGTAAGGGCTGGAGGTGGCACCAACCATCGGGCCAATCTCTCTGACGCCGTGATGTTGAAGGACAATCACCTTGGGGCACTCTCCATTACCGCAGCCGTTACTGAGGCTAAGCATCGTTGGCCTGGGCGCATGGTTGAGGTCGAGTGCGATCGCCTCGAGCAGGCCATTGAAGCGGTGGATGCAGGCGCGACAGCTGTCTTGCTCGACAACATGGATGTGAAAGCGGTGACCGAAGCGGTGAAAGCCATTCGCCAACGGCCCTGGGGTTCCTCGGTGCTCATCGAAGTTTCGGGTCGTGTTTCTCTTGAGCGCGTCGGGGAATATGCCAAGGCAGGGGTTGACCTCATCAGCGTGGGTGCCCTCACGCACTCCGTGCGCGTCCACGACTTTGGCCTTGACTTTGAGATTGATGGGGCCAACGCGCGCCCCGTGGGAGACTGAAGCCATGTTGATGGCCATCGATGTAGGCAATACCGAGACCGTGATCGGACTCTTT